>CAXTVB010000028.1:0-15579 GCA_964247555.1 uncultured Sphingomonas sp.
CCAATGTGCAGACCCGGCTGGAGAGCGCGAACAACCGCGTGAAGCTGCGCGAGATGTACGCGGGTCCAAAGACGCAGGACGCGTTCAGCCGCTTCGACACGCTCGAACGCCGCGTCGACGATGCCGAGGGCCGCGCCGAGGCGATGGGCCTGGGCAGCGTCAAGACGCTGGACGAAGAGATCGCCGAGCTACGCCAGAGCGACCGGGTCGATGCCGAACTGGCGGCGCTGAAGGCGCGGCTGAACACGAACAAGGAGGGTTGAGATGGACGATTTGACTATGTGGATCGGCATCTTGGCAATCGTTGTCGGACTGCCTTGGCTGATCCTTCATTATGTCACGAAATGGAAAACGGCTTCCAAGATCACGCCGGAGGACGAGAACCTGCTCGACGAGATGTTCAATCTTGCCCGTCGTCTCGAAGACCGCGTGAACACAGTCGAACGAATCGTCGCTGCTGACAATCCCGACTGGAAGCCAGGATTGAACGCCCCGCAATCCATCTACCCGATCGAACGGAGAAATTGAGATGTCCGACAGCCGCACCCAATTCTACCTCGACAAGCAGAATGCCAAATGGAAGGGCGTCTGCGCCGGGATCGCCGATTATGTGGGCGTCGATACGCTCTGGATCCGCCTCGCCTTCGTCATGCTGACGGTGACGGGCGTCGGGTTCCCCTGGACCTTCATCGCCTATTGGCTGATCGCCTGGATGGGCACGGCAAAGCCGATCGGCCTGTATCAGACACCGGCCGACGAGAAATTCTGGCAGGGCGTCCGCTCCAATCCGAAGCGGTCCACCGCCGAAGTCCGGTCGAAGCTTCGCGACGTCGATCGCCGTCTGGCGGACATCGAGACGCACTACACCACGCGCCACAGCAACAGCCTCGCCGCCGAGATCGACAGCCTGCGCTGATCCGACAACCCTTCTAACTGGAACCACGAACATGGATCACGGTCAGATCTTCGTCCTCTGCATCATCGCCATCTCGATCTTCGGGGGCACCGCCAAGATGTGGGTCCGCGCCAAGGCCGGCCTGCCGCCCGAGGAGCGCGACAACCGCCGCGGCCGCCGATCGATCGGCGTCACCGACCTCGCCGCCGAACGCCAGGTCCAGCTGCTCTCGACCGAGAACGAGAAGCTGACCGGGAAGATCGGCCGGCTGGAGGAACGCCTCGCTGTCCTGGAACGCATCGCCACCGATCCCGCCGAGCGTACCGCTCGCGAGATCGAAGCGCTGCGCGACCGATAGGAGGATAGCATGGACCCGGATGCACCGTTTATCATCACGCTCGCCTTCATCGTCATCGGCCTGCCCGTGATCCTCGGGATCGGCAGCAGCATGTTCAAGAGCTGGATGGTCCACCGCGAGCAGATGGCCGGCGCGCTCAATGCGCAGGCGGCGGAGAAGGCGGCGCAATATGCCGCGCATAGCGAGAAGCTGGAACAGCGCGTCCGCGTCCTGGAACGGATCGCGACCGATCGCGGCGCCGACCTGGCGCTGGAGATCGACCGGCTGCGCGACGACCGGCCGCTCAACTAGAACCACAATATCTACGGGAGCAGACGAGATGAATCCCTTCGAAATGGTCGTCGCTATTATCTTTCTGGTGACCACGGCGCGCGTCCTACAGACCTATCTGCGCGGTCGGCAGGACCAGCCCACGGTCACCGTCGACGATCCCGACACCGTCCGCATGCGCGATGAGATGCGCGCCATGAAGGACCGGATCGCGGTGCTGGAACGCGTCATCACCGACAATCATGGTAGCCTCGACCTCGATCGCCAGATCGAGCGGCTGCGCGACAGATAGGGAGCAGGCGGACATGCACGATCCCAATACGACATTGCTGCTCGCCGCGGCCGGCCTTGCCGGGCTCGCGATGCTGATCGCAGGGGGCCTGGCCGGTTGGCGCGGATGGCTGGCGCTGAAGGCGCAGGAATTCGCCCGCCACGACAGCCCTGCCCCCTCGCCACAGGCCGGCGCGCGGATCGAGATCGCGGACTTGAAGGAGCGCATCCGCAAGCTGGAGGCGATCGCCGCCGGGGTGGAGCTTTAACGGATCTCCGTCACCCCGGCCCGAGGCCGGGGTGACGGACGAAGCGGACGCAGGTTGCCCCACCCCGCTCCCGCCTGTACCCGGCGAGCATGACCACCCTTGCCGATATCCACGCCGAATACGACTTTCTCGAGCCCGACGACCGCTACCGTTTGCTGATCGACCTCGGTCGCGATCTGGAGGCGATGCCCGATGCGCTGAAGACCGATGCCACGCTCGTGCGCGGCTGCTCTGCGTCGGTCTGGGTCTACCCTCGCGCGACCGACGACGGCACGCTCCACTTCCTCGCGGATTCGAACGCCGCGATCACCAAGGGGATCATCGCGCTGGTCCTCACCGCGGTGCAGGACCGGACGGCGGGGGATATCCTGGCGACCGACATCCCGGTCGAACTGGCACCGTTCGATCTCGGTAAACAGCTGAGTTCCAACCGCACCCAGGGCATCCCCAACATGATCGCCCTGATCCGGGAGACGGCGGCGCGCTACGTTTGAAGACCCAGCCGTAATTTCTACGCCAAGGATGTTCTCCCGCGAACGCGGGAGCCCAGGATCATGCAGGACATCGTTTGTGGCTCTTGGGCCCCCGCTTTCCCGGGGTAACGACGGAGGATTACGCCGCACCCAGACGCAGTCGCGCGACCACATCCTCGACCGGCGTTCCTTCCGGGACGATCAGCCACCGATCGGCTTGCATAGCATCAACGACCATCACCGCCCGTTTCGGACAGACGCCCAGGCACCGCGTCTCCACGACTCCCGCCCGCGCCTTGCGGCCTTTGAGCCCCAGCGCCTTGCGGACCGCCTTGACGAGCGACACCCGCCCCTTCGCACCGAACCCGCCGTCGAGCTTCCGAGAGCATTTCCCGCAGACCAGGACCGCATCCCGCCACCCACTGGGTAGCGTGCGGATCGTCATGGCTTCCACGTCCGCGCTTCCTCGCCCGCGCGCAACACTTCATAGGCCGCCTGCACCGCCTGGAAGCGAACCGCCGCATCGGGATCGCCGGGGCGGACATCGGGATGGTTCGCCTTTGCCAGCCGCCGCCACGCCGCGCGGATCGCCTCGAAATCGGCATCGGTTTCGAGGTCGAGCATTTCGAGCGCACGCATCTCGTCGCGCGTCCGGCTGCCATCGCCCGGACCGGCCCAGCTGTTATGCCTGGACTGGGTATAGCCTTCCGCGGTGCGCGTCTCGTCGGCCTCGCGCTCGGCGGCTTCCTCGGCGCTGAGCCCCTCGAAATAATTATAGCCGCGATTGTACTCGCCGGCATGCGTGACGCAGAAATACCACCGGTCCGGGCTGTTCGGCGATTTCGGCGCGGGGCAATCGCCGCGTTCGTTGCACCCGTGCCGGTCGCACAGCCGCACGGTCGTCGCCTCGCTCGTCGCGCCATAGCCGCGCCAGCGGGGAAAGCCCCAGTCGCTCGATCGTGTGGGTCGGTACGCCATCGCCAGGCGACATAAGGTCCCGGGCGGTCCGTGCAACAGGCTTGCGCGCGCGGGCGAGCGATGCTTGTTAACGGCTCATGATCCGATCCATCGCCGCAATCCTGTTCGCGCTCGCCCCGCTCCCCCTCGCCGCCCAGGCGCTCTCGCCGGCGGAGACAGCCCAGGTCGATGCGGTCGTCGCCGATGCACTGACAGATACCGGCGTCCCCTCCGCCTCCGTGGCGGTCGTGCGCGGGGACCGGATCGTGTTCGCCCGCGCGTACGGCAAGCAATCGGAGACGATGGCGAAACCCGATCCGGCCGCACTGTACCAGATCGCGTCGATCTCCAAGCAGTTCACCGCCGCGGCGATCCTGCTGCTGCAGGACGAGGGCAAGCTCACGCTCGACGATCCGGTGGCGAAATACGTCCCCGGCATCACCGGCGGCGACACCATGACGATCCGCCAGCTGCTGAGTCATACCGCCGGCCTGCAGGATTACTGGCCGCAGGATTACAGCTTCGCGGCGATGGCGACGCCGGTTACGCCGCAGCAGATCGTCGATCGCTGGGCCAAGAAGCCGCTGGACTTCGCGCCGGGGACGCAGTGGCAATATTCGAATACCGGCTATGTCGTCGCCGGCATGATCGTGGAGAAGGTGTCAGGCCAGCCGCTGCTCGCCTTCCTGCAATCGCATATCCTTAAGCCGCTCGGCATCCATGCGATCGACCAGGATCTCGCCATCGGTGCCGGGTTCCCGCAGGGCTATAAGCGCTACGGCCTGGGCCCGGTCCGCGTCGAGACGCCGGCGGCGCATGGCTGGCTCTATGCCGCGGGCGAACTGGCGATGAGCGCGAGCGACCTCGCGAAATGGGACATCGCGCGGCTGACCCGCCGCGTCCTGCCCGCCGCCGATTGGGCGGTGCAGGAAACCCCGGTGAAGCTCGCGGACGGCAGCGCTACCGGATATGGGTTGGGCGTCGATATCGGGACATCGAGCGGTCGGCGCTTCGTCGAGCATAGCGGCGAGGCGGTGGGGTTCCTGTCCGAAAACATCGTCTATCCCGACGATCATATCGCGGTCGTCGTCCTGGTGAACGCATGGTTCGGCAATGCGCAAAGCCGGATCGCGTCCGGGATCTCCAAGGTCGTCCTGCCCGCCGCGGTCGCCGATGCGGACGATACCGCCGCGCTGACCCGCGCGAAGCTCGCCTATGCCCAGTTGCAGGGCAACACGCTCGACACGGCGATGCTGACCGAGGACGCCGCCTTCTACTTCACGCCCGCCGCCCGCGCCGATTACGCCGCGAGCCTGGCCCCGCTCGGGACGCCGACCGCGTTCGTACAGGCCGGCAAGGCCCGATTGCGCGGCGGGTTCGTCAATCGCAACTACCGGGTGACCTATGCGGGCCGCACGCTGACGATCACCACCTATGCCGAGGAACGGGCCGGCGGGCGGTACGAGCAGTTCCTGGTGACGCCGGCGGAGTAGCCGTTCTCCAGCGAAAGCGGGAGCCGACGAGCCACAAACGGCATCGCTCGTGGCTCGTGGGCCCCCGTTTTCGCGGGGGAACGGTAAGTAGAAGTGTCTATCCATTTCGCGCTACACCCCCGTCATGACCGACTTCAACGCCCTGCTGCAACCCGATCGCGGCCAGCCCGCGCGCGCGATCCATCTCCTCCCCCCCGATGCGTTCGATGCGTGGCGCGCCACCCAGCCGGCGTCCGCCCGCGCTTTGCTCGCCGCGCAACGCTTCACGGGTAAGCCAAACACATATGCGGTCCTTCTCGCCGATCGCGACGAGACGCGCATCGTTGCGGTGATCGTCGATCAGGCTTCCCCCTGGGCGCTGGCCAAGCTCGCCGAGACGCTGCCCGAGGGTACCTACCGGATCGTGGACGGCGACAGGAAGCTGGGATTGCTCGGCTGGCTGCTTGGCCAATATCGGTTCGATCGCTACCGCAAGGCGGAGGGCGAAGGGCCGCGCATTCTGCTGACCACCGAACCCGCGCGCATCGCCGAGACGGTGCGCCTTGCCGAAGCGACGGCGACGGTGCGCGATCTCGTAAATACCGGCGCGGGCGATCTGGGACCGCAAGAGCTGGAAGACGCCGCGTCCGCGCTGGCGAAGGCGACCGGCGCGACGCTGACCGTGACGCGCGGCGATGCGTTGGCGCGCGGATACCCGATGATCCATGCGGTCGGCCAAGCCGCGGCGAAGGACCGCGCGCCGCGGTTGATCGAGCTGGAATGGGGCGACCCCGGGCACCCCCGCATCGCGATTGTCGGCAAGGGCGTGACGTTCGACACCGGCGGGCTGGATATCAAGCCATCGGCCGGCATGCGGCTGATGAAAAAGGACATGGGCGGCGCGGCGCACGCGCTGGCGCTCGGGCGGCTGGTGATGGAAGCGAACCTGAAGGTCCGGCTGCACTTGCTGATCCCCGCGGTGGAGAACGCGATATCCGCCGGCGCCTTCCGCCCCGGCGACGTGCTGGCGACGCGCAAGGGGCTGACCGTCGAGAATACCAATACGGATGCGGAGGGTCGGCTGATCCTGGGCGACGCGCTTACCCGCGCGGGTGAGTCGGCACCCGACCTGATCCTCGATTTCGCGACATTGACGGGTGCGGCGCGCGTGGCGCTGGGCCCGGACCTGCCGCCCTTGTTCACCGACGACGATGCGCTGGCCTCCGATCTGCTGGCGGCGGGTGTTACGGCGGAGGACCAGATGTGGCGGCTACCCTTGTGGGACGGCTATGACGACCTGCTGAAGTCCGACGTGGCCGATATGGTCAACGCGCCCGAGGGCGGGTTCGCCGGGGCGATAACCGCCGCGCTGTTCCTTCGCCGTTTCGTCCCCGCAGGAATTGCCTGGGCGCATCTCGACGTCTTCGCCTGGCGTCCGACCGCGAAACCCGGACGGCCGAAGGGCGGCGATGCCTATGCCTTGCGGGCGAGCTTCGCCGTATTGAAGGCGCGGTACGGCTAGTCGGGTACGCCGAACGTGACCCGCTCGCCATAACGCGCATAGGGCTGCTGCCCGGTGATGCCGCCGCGCGGTTCGCCCGGATCGCTCCGGCGCGGGTCGGTGCCGAACAGGCGACGGACGGCGATCGCGCGCTGGCCGTTCGCATCGGGGATCTGGTGGAAATCGCGGACATTGGCTTGCGTGCCGAGCGCGTCGGAGACCGTCACCGACGCGAAATAGCCCTCCTGCCAGTCGCGGTGCGGATCGCCGCGGAACAGCAGCATGCGCGCCGGCACATCGCCCGCCACGCCGACGGGATCGATCCGTATTCCCAGCGGCAGAAGCAGCGCCACCATTGTAGCGGCCAGCGTGACGCGGCCGTGCGTCGTCGCCAGCAGCCGGAACCAAAGCACGACCCCCGCCCCGAATAACGGCATCATCCACTTGAAATAATGGATGTTGCCGAACCTCCAGAGCCCCGGCGGCTGGAGATCGGCATAGGTCAGCATCAGCAGGGTCGACGGCAAAATGGCGACCGCGAGCAGGATCAGCACGCCGCGCACCGGCCCGCGCACGACGACGCCGAGCGCGATCAGGCCGGCGACACCGGGGACGATCCACGGCAAGGTCTCGACGATCGATGTGCTTTCGGGAAACCAGGGCCGCGGGTCGACGAGCAGGACATGCGCCTTCCACCCGATATCGGCGGGGACGAAGCCCGTCTGCGCGGCAGCGATCATATAATCCGTCGGGTGCGGGCCGTAGATGGCGAGATGGAGCAGCCCGTATGCGGCGCAAATGCTCAGCCCCCCTGCCAGGACGGCTCCGACGGACCCCAATGTCAGACGCCGTCGCAACGCCAGTGCGCTGGCGGCGGCGATCAGGCAGGCAGCGCTGATCAATGCATCGACCGGGCGGACCAGCGGCAGCGCGCCGGCAAGGACGCCGAGCATGTAGGCGCGCCGGGAGGTCGACACCTGCCCGGCCCGATTGAAGGTCTGGGCGGTGCCGGCGATCAGCCACCAGATCAGCGCCGCGGACAGCGTGCTCGTCCAGGGATGGATCCATGCGGCGGCGACATCCTTCTGTACGACCGCGGCCGCCACGAACGCGAGCGTCGCGGCCGCACGCCCGATCCCGATCGTGGCCACCGCCCGCTGGAACCCCGCGCAGGTGACGAGGAACAGCAGCAGGTCGGGGACGAAGAACGGATCGCTCGGCATCACCCATGCGAAGGGTGCTGCAATCAGCGCGTAGCCCAGCGGATACCAATGCGCGCCGGCCGACAGGTCGCCATGCGCGAAGGCCAGCGCGGAGATGAGATACCGGCTCTGGTCGAACCAGTCCGCCCAGATCGGCCGTTGCAGGACGGGTATATGGCCGAGCGTCAGGTAGCGGACGATCCAGGCGAAGGTCGCGACGGCATACCAGCGCCGTACGAGCAGCCGTTGTACGATAGGGTGATCGACGATCGCATCCCGCATGGTAGGTTATCGAGCCGCTTCGATGATCGGCACGAACTTCGCCGCGGACAGGCTCGCCCCGCCCACCAGTGCGCCATCGACATTTTCGATGTGCAACAGCCCAGCCGCATTCGCGCCGGTCACCGACCCGCCATAGAGGATACGCACAGTATTCGCCCGGTCGCCGAGCATCATTCGAAGCTTGGCGCGAGCGATGGCGTGCATCGCGCCGATCTGGTCGAGGGTCGGTGTCCGCCCCGTCCCGATCGCCCAGCGCGGTTCGTAGGCGAGCGTGAACCAGTCGCCGTCCGCGTCGTCGGGGACCGACTTCTCGATTTGCGACTGGACGACGCGTTCGGCGCGGCCTGCGATATGCTCTGCCTCGGTCTCGCCACAGCACAGGATCACGCGCAGGCCCGTGCGGTGCGCAGCCGCCGCCTTTGCCCAGGCATCGTGGCTGGTTTCGTGCTGGTCGGCACGGCGCTCGCTATGGCCGACGATGGCGAATCCGGCGCCCGCTTCGCGCACCATAGCCGCCGAGACGCATCCGGTGTGTGCGCCGCTGTCCGCCTCATGTACGTCCTCTGCGCCGATTGCCAGCGTCGGCACCCGCAGCGCAGCCGGCGCGATCAGCGTGAATGGCACCGCTATTTCCACGTCCACGTCGGGCGCCGCCGCTGCCGCCGTAGCGATCGCATCCAGTTCCGCCAGCATCGCCAGCGAACCGTTCATCTTCCAATTGCCCGCCACCAATTTGCGCCGCATCGATCCGCTCTCCCTTTATCGCCGCCCGCGGTAGCGCAGCATCGCCGCGGCTTGAAGCCCGACCATGCTCCCCCTAAAGCGACCGCGTATCCAAGAACGACGAACGGACCTTCATGCTCGGTTTCTTCCGCCGCATCATCAATTCTAGGCTGGGCCTGATCGTGACGTTCCTGCTGCTGGGCGCCGCCGCACTGGCGTTCGCGGCAAGCGACGTGACGGGATTGCGCACCACGGGCATGGGCGGGTTGACCGGCAACGACGTGGCGAAAGTGGGCAAGGGCGACGTAACGGTCGCGCAGCTGCGCAGCCGGGCGCAGAACGATATGGAGGGGTTCCGTCAGCAGCAGCCGACGCTGGACATGGCGACGTATATCAACGGCGGCGGGCTCGACGGATCGCTCGCGCGGCTCATCACCAGCCTGGCCTTCACCGAATTCGGCGCCAGCCAGGGCCTGGCGGTCAGCAAGCGCACCATCGACGGACAGATCGCGAGCATCCCGGGGCTGCAAGGCGCCACCGGCCAGTTCTCCCCGCAAATCTATCAGCAATTGCTGGCGCAGCGGCATATGACGGATCAGGGCATCCGGCAGGACATCGCCCGTGACATCATGGCGCAGCAGCTCGTGCTGCCGACCAGCGGCGCGACCCAATTGCCGATGCAGATGGCGCTGCCCTACGCTTCGCTGCTGCTGGAGAAGCGGAGCGGGTCGATCGGCTTCGTACCGGCTAAAGCGATGCCCGCCGGCTCCGCACCGACCGATGCGGAGATCGCGACCTTCTATCAGCGCGGGATCGCCCGCTACGGCTTCCCGCAGCGTCGCGTGATCCGCTACGCGGTCGTGACGCCCGATCAGGTGAAGGCGCAGTCGACCCCGACCGATGCCGAGATCGCCGCCGCCTACAAGGCGCAGGCCGCGCGCTTCGCCGCGACCGAGCGCCGGACGATCCAGCAGGTCGTCATACTCGACCAGGCGGGTGCGGCCGCGATCGCTGCGAAGGTGAAGGCGGGCCAGTCCATCGCCGATGCGGCCAAGGCCGCGGGCCTCGAAGCATCGACGCGGACCGATGTCGACAAGCAAGCCTATGCCGCGACCAGTTCGTCCTCGGTCGCCGATGCGCTGTTCGCCGCCCCGAAGGGCGCTGTCGTGGGGCCCGTCCAGAGTCCGCTCGGCTTCACGGTCGCTACCGTCCAGGCGATCGACCATGTCGCGGCCAAGTCGCTGGACGAAGCCAAGCCGCTGTTGGTGCCCGAACTGACCAAGCAGAAGACGCTGTTGGCGCTGTCGAACGCCCATGATGCGATCGACGATTCGCTGGCGAAGAACGCGACCTTCGACGAGGTGATCGCGGATCGTAAACTGACGCCCGCCGCGACCCCGGCGCTGACCGCGGCGGGGATCGACCCGACCCAACCCGCCGCGAAACTCGATCCCACGCTGCGCCCGGTGCTGGCCGCGGGCTATGCCGCGCAGGACGGCGATGCGCCGCAGATGGTTCCGTTGGGCACCGATGGCGGCTTCGCGATCGTCGCGCCGGGCAAGATCCTGCCCGCCGCGCCGCGTCCGCTCGCCGATGTCCGCCAGGCGGTGATCGCCGACCTGACCGCGGACCGCGCGCGGCAGGCGGCGCGCAAGATGGCGATCGCGATCGTCGCTGCCGCCAACAAGGGAACGCCGCTGGCGAAGGCGGTCGGCGACAGCGGCGCGAAGCTGCCCGCGCCGCGTCCCGTCGCGGCCACGCGCGCGCAGATCTCGGCCAATCCGCAAGGCGTGCCCGCGCCGCTGGCGCTGATGTTCTCGATGACCGCGAACAGCACCAAGATGCTCGAAGCCCCGGGCGGCGCGGGCTATTTCCTGATCCGGCTGGACCAGGTGGTGCCAGGCAACGCGGCCGGTAACGCCGCGATCATCACCGCGACCCAGCGGGACATGGGCCGCGCGACAGGCGGCGAATATGTCGAGCAATTCGTAAAGGCGGTACGCGCGCAGGTCGGCGTGAAGACCGATCCGACCGCGATCGCGAAGGTGCGGGCCGATCTGCTGGGTCAGACCAATTCCGCAAACTGATCCGTCGGGCGTGGACAGGACCGATCCCGTCGCCACCCTTGCCGCCGGGCACCCGGCCTTGCTGTGGCGGCGGACGATCGCGGACACGGAAACGCCGGTCGCTGCAGCGCTGAAGCTGATCGAGCCGGGGCGTGGCGACTTCTTGCTGGAATCGGTCGAGGGCGGAACGACGCGCGGGCGGCACAGCCTTATCGGCTTGGCCCCCGACCTAGTGTTTCGTGCCGCCGGGCACCACGCGGAAATCAATCGCCATTGGGCGACCGATCGCGCGGCGTTCGAACCCTGCGCGCAGCCGACGCTCGCGGCGTTGCGCGCGCTGGTCGCCGAGATCGCCGCCGATGTCCCGCCGGAACTGCCGCGCGCATTGGCCTGCCTGGTCGGCTATTTCGGCTATGAGACCGTCGGGCTGGTCGAGACGCTGGCACAGCCGGATGCGGACCTGCTGGGGTTGCCGGACATGATGTTCGTTCGGCCGTCGGTCATATTGGTCTTCGATCGGCTGACCGATGCGCTGTTCATGGTCGCCCCGGCATGGCCCGATGCCGCACGCGACCCCGTCGCCATCGTCTCGGCGGCGGAAGAGCGATTGGAGACGGTCGCCGCGCGGCTCGCCACCGCCGCGCTGCCGCCGCCGGCGCGGACCGATCCGGTTCCGCTGGCCTACACGCCCGCCATCGCGCCCGAGCGTTACGGCGCGATGGTGGCGCGCGCGCAGGCGTATATCGTCGCCGGCGACATCTTCCAGGTCGTGCTCGCGCAGCGTTTCTCCACGGCATTTCCGCTGCCGGCGTTCGAATTGTACCGGTCGCTCCGGCGGATCAATCCGTCGCCCTTCCTCTATCACCTCGACCTGCCCGGCTTCGCGCTGGTGGGCTCAAGTCCGGAGATCCTCGTGCGCGTCCGCGACGGCGAGGTCACCATCCGCCCGATCGCCGGCACCCGACCGCGTGGGAAGACCCAGGCCGAGGACGAAGCGAACCGGTCGAGCCTGCTCGCCGATGCGAAGGAACGCGCCGAGCATCTGATGCTGCTCGATCTCGGTCGAAACGATGTCGGCCGGTCGGCGTCGCCGGGCAGCGTCCGGGTGACCGACAGCTATACGGTCGAGCGCTACAGCCATGTCATGCACATCGTCTCGAACGTGGTCGGAGCGCTGGCCGAGGGCAAGGACGCGCTCGACGCGCTGTTCGCTGGGTTCCCCGCGGGCACGGTCAGCGGCGCGCCGAAGCTGCGGGCGTGTGCGATCGTGGCCGAACTCGAGCCCGAACGTCGGGGTGCCTATGCCGGGGGAGTCGGCTATTTCTCACCCGACGGATCGATGGATTCCTGCATCATCCTGCGCACCGCGGTGGTGAAGGACGGGACGATCCACGCCCAGGCCGGTGCCGGCATCGTCGCCGACAGCGTGGCGGAAAGCGAACAGCGCGAATGCGAAGCGAAGGCGGGCGCGATCCTTGCCGCGGCGCGCGACGCGGTTGCGCGCGCCGCCGACCCCGCTTTCGGCCAGTAAAGGGTCCGATCAGGGAACCTGGCTGGACTCCGCAGCCTTGGCCCGACGATCCGCCGCCCATTCCTGATTGGCTTGCAACGCACACCCGCTCTGCCCGCCCGTGCCGACCGGCGAGCAGGTGTCGGGCAGTCCGCCCGCGACGCGTCCGATGTGATCCAGCGACGCCGCGGTGTTCGTCCAGCTCTGGCGCGACGTCGGGATCGGATCGGAGTCGCGCAGCGCCTTGGGGATCCGGTAAGGTTCGGGGATCGTCGAGCAGACGACGATGTCCGTCGGCGTCGACTCCGGACATTTCTGCCCGTTGGCCAGCGTGACGCTGCGGATCCGTTCCGGCGGCTTGCCCGTTTCGGCCTGGCGATCGGGGGCGGGCGTGGTCGTGGCGGCGGGCACGGTCTGGGCCGAAGCGATGGCGGGCAAGGCGATCAACGCGACGGCGAATGGTATGCGGAACATCTCAAATCTCCCTGAGCGTTCCAACGTCCGTCAACCCGCATTGCTCCGTCCTGAACATGCCTGCATCAATTTCGCCGCGCAGCGCCGTTGCACCGGCGCGCCCTTCGGCTATGGCGGCGCGCATGATCCTGGTGATCGACAATTATGACAGCTTTACCTGGAACCTGGTCCATTACCTGATGGAACTCGGCGCGCCGGTCGAAGTCGTGCGCAACGATGCGATGTCGGCGGGGCAGGCCCTGTCGAGCGGTGCGGACGCGTTCCTGATTTCGCCCGGCCCCTGTACGCCGGCGGAGGCCGGCATGTCGCTCGATCTGGTCGCGGCCTGCGCGGAGGCCGGGCGGCCATTGCTGGGGGTGTGCCTCGGCCATCAGGCGATCGGCGCCTGGTTCGGCGGGCAGGTCGTGCGCGGCGGGCTGATGCACGGCAAGACGTCGCCGATCGTGCATGACGGCACCGGGTTGTTCGAAGGGCTGCCATCGCCCTTCACCGCCACCCGCTATCACTCGCTGATCGTCGAGGACGTGCCCGAACAGCTGATCGTCAATGCGCGGACCGAGGACGGTATCGTCATGGGGGTTCGCCACCGCACGCTGCCGATCCACGGGGTGCAATTCCATCCCGAAAGCATCGCGACCGAACATGGTCACGCGATGCTGGCGAATTTCCTGGCGATCGCCGGCGTGCCCGCAAGGGCGATCGCATGACGACGATCGCGCTGCTGCCCGACGCGTCCACGCCATTGTCGCGGGAAACGGCGCGGCTTGCCTTCGCCGATATGCTGGACGGGCATGTCGGCGACGACGCGATCGCCGCGTTCCTGATCGCGCTGACCGAACGCGGCGAAACATCGATCGAAATCGCCGAGGCCGCGCGCGCGCTTCGCCAGCGGATGATACCGATCGACGCGCCGGCCGGCGCGATCGACGTCTGCGGTACGGGCGGCGACGGGCATCACACGCTGAACGTGTCCACCGCGGTCGCGCTGGTGGTCGCGGCGTGCGGTGTCCCGGTCGCCAAGCACGGCAACCGCGCCGCGTCCTCCAAAGCCGGGGCGGCGGATACGCTGGAGGAACTGGGCCTCGATCTCGACATTGCCGGTGCGACCGCGGAGTCGAGCCTGCGCGATATCGGCATCGCGTTCCTGTTCGCCGCCAACCACCACCCCGTGATGCGGCGGATCACACCGATCCGGCAGCGGATCGGTCGGCGAACGATCTTCAACCTCATGGGCCCGCTCGCCAATCCCGCGGGGGTCACGCGCCAGTTGATCGGGATCGCCAGGCCCGATTACGCACCGCTCTACGCCGAGGCGATGGCGCAGCTCGGCACGGAGGCGGCGTTGGTCGTGTCCGGAGAGGAAGGGCTGGACGAACTGTCCGGCGCCGGACCCAGCGTCGCGGTGTCGGTCGGCACGCTCGACCTGCCGGCGACGATCGTACCGGAGGACGCCGGACTGCCGCGACACCCGATCGCGGCGATCCGCGGCGGCGACCCGGCGCACAATGCGGCCGCGCTGCAGGCGCTGCTGCACGGGGCGAGCGGCGCCTATCGCGACTCCGTCCTGCTGAACGCGGCCGCCGGGCTGGTCGTCGCCGGGCGGACGGAGACGCTCTCGGTCGGCGCGGCGATGGCGGCGGAGGCGATCGACGAAGGCCACGCCGCGACCCTGCTCGACCGATGGATCGCCTACCGATGAACATGCTCGACCGGATCATCGAGACCAAGCGTGCGGAAGTCGCCGCGCGCAAGGCGACCACCTCGCTCGCCGATCTGGATGCCGGAATCGCCTCCATGTCCGCGCCGCGTGGGTTCCGCGCCGCGCTCGACGCCGCGCCCGGCCATGCACTGATCGCCGAGGTGAAGAAGGCCAGCCCGTCCAAGGGCTTGATACGTGCGGATTTCGACCCACCTGCGCATGCGCGGGCCTATCAGGATGGCGGCGCTGCATGCTTGTCGGTGCTGACCGACGAGGCCTGGTTCCAGGGCGCGGACAGCTATCTGATCGCAGCGCGCGAGGCGGTCACGATTCCGGTGCTTCGCAAGGATTTCATGATCGACCCGTGGCAGGTGACCGAAGCACGCGCGATCGGGGCGGATGCGATCCTGATCATCGTCGCCGCGCTGGACGACGTTCGGATGGGGGAGATCGAGGCGTGCGCGATCGATTGCGGCATGGACGTGCTGGTCGAGGTCCATGACGAAAACGAACTGGCGCGCGCGCTGAAGCTGAAATCGCGGCTGATCGGGGTGAACAACCGCGACCTGCGCGATTTCACGATCGATTTCCAGCGGACCTATGAGCTGGTGGGCAAGGCGCCCGCGGGCTGTACCTTCGTCGCCGAAAGCGGACTGACCACCCGCGCCGACCTGGACGCGATGGCCGCGCACGGGGTACGCTGCTTCCTGGTGGGGGAAGCGCTGATGCGCGAACATGACGTCGAGGCGGCCACGCGGGCGTTGATCGGATGAGCGGCCTCACCCATCTGGACGCCGACGGCGCGGCGCGGATGGTGGACGTCGGCGACAAGCCGGCGACCCGGCGCGAGGCAGTCGCGACCGGATACATCCGAATGTCGGCGGATGCCGCACGCGCCATCGCGGCGGGTGCGACGAAAAAGGGCGATGTCCTGGCGGTCGCACGCGTGGCCGGTATCATGGCGGCGAAGCGAACGAGCGACCTGATCCCGCTCTGCCATCCCCTGCCCCTAACACGCGTCGAGATCGCGCTGACGGTCGGGGAGACCTCGATCGCCGCCACCGCGACCGCAGCTACCGAAGGGCCGACCGGGGTGGAAATGGAGGCGCTGACCGCGGTGACGGTCGCGCTGCTTACGATCTACGATATGGCGAAGGC
>CAXTVB010000029.1:0-4177 GCA_964247555.1 uncultured Sphingomonas sp.
AACTGGACGATGCCGATGCCCTGGTCCTCGGTCGGCAGGACGCCGGTCGGCAGGCGCAGGAACAGGACCGCCAGCACCGCGACGATCGCGAGATAGATGAGCAGGAACAGCCATTTGCGATCGACGACCGTCTTGACCGTCGTCGTGTACCGGGTGGTCAGGTTGGCGAAGCCGTCGTTGAACTTGTCGCGCCCGCGCGCGACGACATGCGCGGCACGCGGGAAATGCTTGCCCGCCCAGCTATCCTCGACCGGATCGCCATCGGCATCCTTCTTCTTCTGCTTCAGCAAAGCCGACGTCAGCGCGGGCGTCAGGATCAGCGCGACGAGGACCGACAGCACCATTGCCGACACGATCGTCAGCGAGAATTGGCGATAGATCACCCCGGTCGATCCGCCGAAGAACGCCATCGGCAGGAACACCGCGGACAGGACGAGCGCGATCGCGATCAGCGCGACGGTGATCTCGTCCATCGACGCGATCGTCGCGTCGCGCGGGCTCATGTCGGGATTTTCCTCCATCAGCCGCTCGACATTCTCGACGACGACGATCGCGTCGTCGACCAGCAGGCCGATGGCCAAGACCAGACCGAACAACGTCAGCACGTTGATCGAGAAGCCCGCGACGTAGAAGATGCCGAACGTGCCCAGCAGCACGACCGGCACTGCGATCGTCGGGATCAGCGTCGCGCGCCAGCTTTGCAGGAACACGAACATGACGATGACGACCAGGATGATCGCCTCGATCAGCGTCTTCACCACGTCCTCGATCGACAGCTTGATGAAGTCGGTCGAGTCGTTGACGAACGCATATTGATAGCCGGGCGGAAAGCTCTTCGCCGCGGTTTCGATCTGCGTCTTCACCAGCTCGGCGGTCTTCAGCGCGTCCGCGCCGGGGGCCAGGAGAACCGCAATGCCCGCACCGGGATGACGGTTGACGCGGCTGCGCGCGGCATAGCTTTCCGCGCCCAGTTCGATCCGCGCGACGTCCTTCATTCGGACGGCCGCGCCGCCCGCGGTCGTCTTAAGGACGATATTGGCGAACTGGTCGGGCGTCTGGAACCGCGACTGCGCGGTGACGGTGGCGCTAAGATATTGCGTCTCCGGCGATGGCTGCGCGCCCAGCTGCCCGGCGGCGACCTCGGTATTCTGCGCGGTGATCGCGGTGATCACGTCGGACGGCATCAATTGAAAACTGTTGAGCTTGTTGGGATCGAGCCAGATCCGCATCGCATATTGCGATCCGAACACATTGGTGTTGCCGACGCCCTTCGTCCGTCCAAGCGGGTCCTGCAGGTTGGACACCAGATAATCGGACACGTCCTGCGCGGTCGCCTTGTCGGTGGTGTCGTATACCGCGGCGACCAGCAGGAAGTCGGGGTTCGATTTCTTGACGATCAGCCCCTGCGACTGGACCTGGGTCGGCAGACGGCTGAGCGCCTGCTGCACCTGATTCTGCACCTGCACCTGGGCGATGTCGGGATTGGTGCCCTTGTCGAAGGTGACAGTAATCGTGACCGACCCGCTGCTCGACGAGGCGGACTGGAAGTATAGCAGCCCGTCGATACCGGTCAGCTGCTGTTCGACGACCTGCGTCACCGCATTCTGGATCGTCTGCGCGTTCGCACCCGGATAGGTGGCCTGCACCGTAACCTGGGGCGGCGCGACATCGGGATATTGCGCGATCGGCAGACCCAGAATGGCACCTGCGCCGCACATCATGACGATGATCGCGATGACCCAGGCGAAGATCGGGCGATCGATGAAGATACGGCTCAGCATGTCAGGTCAGCCGCCCTTTGCCTGGCCACCCTTGCCGCCGTCCTTCATGCCGGGCGGCACTTGCACGTTCTGCGGGGTATTGGCGGGGACGGGCTTGATGCCCTGGCCGGGCTTGATCTTCGACAGGCCCTGCGTGATGACCTTGTCGCCCGCATTCAGTCCCGCGGTCACGACCCAATATTGGCCCTGTACCCGCGCCGTCGTGATCGTCCGCTGCACGGCCTTGTTGTTGGGCCCGACGATCATGACGGTCGCCGCGCCCTTGGGATCGCGTGATACCGCGGGCTGCGGGACCAGGAATGCGGTCCGGTCGACCGACTGCGCGAAGGTCGCGGTCACGAACATGCCCGGGAACAACAGGTCCTGCGGGTTCGGGAAGCGCGCGCGGAGCGTCACGGTGCCGGTCGTCTGATCGACAAGCGCCTCGGAAAACTCGATCGTGCCGGACGCGCCGTAATCGCTGCCGTCGGGCAGTTTCAGCCGGACCTGCGCGGTCGTCGCACTCACCCCGCCGGTCGCGAGCGCGCGGCGCAGCGCCAGCACATCGCCCGCGGACTCCTGGATGTCGACATACATCGGGTCGAGCCGCTGGATCTGCGCGATCGGGTCGGTCTGCGTCGCCGACACCAGCGCACCGACGGTGTAGAGCGACCGCCCGATCCGGCCCGAAATAGGCGCGGGCAGGGTGGTGAACTGCAGATTCACGCGTGCGGTCTGCAACGCAGCGGCATTCTGCTGCACCGCCGCGGAGGCCTGCTTCGCGGTCGCGACGGCGTTGGTATAATCCTGCTTGCTGATCGCCTGCATCTCGGCGAGCGGCTTGTAGCGTTCGGCGAGGATGCGCTGCGCCTCCAGATTGGCCTGCGCGCTGGCCAGGTTGGCGCGCGCCTGGTCCGCCGATGCCTTATACAGCCGCGGGTCGATCTGGTAGAGCGGCTGACCCTTGCGGACGAGCGACCCTTCGGTGAACAGCCGGCGGCGGATGATTCCCGTCACCTGCGGGCGCACATCCGAGCTTTCGAACGCGGTGGTCCGCCCGCTCAGCTGGGTGACGACCGCGGCGCTGGTGGGCTGGACGACGACATAGCCGACGGCGGGCGTACCCTGCCCGGGCTGGCCCGCGCCGCCCTTAGCCTGCTTGCCGCCACCGCCGCCGGACGAGCAGGCCGTCACCGCGACCGCGGTCGCCAACAGGGTGGATACGAGCCGCAACGGCCGCCGCGTATGGGTCATGTCGGTCAAATCGCGCCTATCCGCTCGTTCAATTTCCGCTCCGGTCCGAAACATCCGACGTTGGCGCGCCGGTCGAACGGTCGCAGCGCGATATTGTTGCATCGCGCGTTCGATATTGTGCAATTGCGAACGTCGGTGTTCTTACCCGCAACGCCGGCCTGATAGGAGAAGTTCGTGTGAACGAACAGGAAAAAAGGGCGGCGGCGATCGCCGCAACGGCGGAGGTGCGGCCGGGCATGACGATCGGCCTCGGAACGGGGTCGACCGCGGCCCATGCGATCGCACGCGTCGGCGAAATGGTCGCCGCCGGGCTTGCGGTGCGGGTGGTCGCCACCTCTGCCGCGACCGAACGCGCGGCGCGGGCGGCCGGGATCGCCATCGCCGATTTCGCGGACATCGCCGCGGTCGATCTGACGATCGACGGCGCGGACGAGGTCGACGAACGGTTCTTCGCGATCAAGGGCGGCGGCGGCGCGATGGTTCGGGAAAAGATCGTCGCGGCGGCATCGCGTCGGATGATCGCGGTCGTCGATTCGTCGAAGCTGGTGGCGCGGATCGGCGCGGCCAAGCTGCCGGTGGAGGTTCTTCCATTCGCGCAGGCCTTCGTCTCCGCACGACTGACGGCGATCGCGGGCGCCCTCGTGTTGCGACGCGGCGCGGACGGCGTTCCGTTCCGGACGGACCAGGGCAATATCGTGCTGGATGTGCGATCGATCGACCTTTCGGACCCCGCCACCGTCTCCGCTACGATCAATGCGATCCCGGGGGTCGTCGGCCACGGCCTGTTCCTGCGCGAGATATCCGCGGTCTACGTCGCTAACGGCGATGTCGTTACGAGACTGGAACGGGCGGGCCGGCGCGGATAAAGGCGCTGCATCAAGAAACCACTTCGGGCGTGCGTGCGTTCGGGGGGCAAAGCGAGGGTCCTGCCATGTCCGATACCGTTACCGCACCGCAACCGGCCGATACCGCCCTGCGCGAGGACGGCAGCCCCGACCGCCTGGCGATCGACACGATCCGCACCTTGTCGATGGATGCGGTGCAGAAGGCGAATTCGGGGCATCCGGGTACACCGATGGCCTTGGCGCCCGTCGGCCACACGATCTGGACCAAATTCCTTCGCTACGACCCCGCCAAGGCGAACTGGCCCAACCGCGACCGCT
>CAXTVB010000029.1:4187-15577 GCA_964247555.1 uncultured Sphingomonas sp.
CGACCGCTTCGTGCTGTCGGTCGGCCATGCGTCGATGCTGCTCTATTCGCTGATCCACCTCGCCGGGATCGAGGAACAGGATCGCGACGGGAACAAGACGGGTAAAGAGGCGGTGTCGCTCGACGACATCAAGCAGTTCCGCCAGCTGAGCTCCAAGACGCCGGGCCATCCGGAATATCGCCACACCACCGGTGTCGAGACGACGACCGGGCCGCTGGGGCAGGGCTGTGGCAATTCGGTCGGCATGGCAATCGCCGAGCGCTGGCTGGCGGCGCGCTACAATCGCGACGGCTTCCCGTTGTTCGATCACGACGTCTACGTCCTGTGCGGCGACGGCGACATGATGGAGGGCGTGTCCGCCGAGGCGGCGAGCGTCGCGGGCCATCTGAAGCTGTCGAACCTCTGCTGGATCTACGACAGCAACCACATCTCGATCGAGGGCGGCACCGAACTGGCGTTCGACGAGGATGTGGGCATGCGGTTCCAGGCTTATGGCTGGAACGTCATCCATATCGACGATGCGAACGACACCGACGCGCTGGCGGCTGCGCTCGATACGTTCAAGAAGACCGACGATCGGCCGACCTTCATCGTCGTCCATTCGGTCATCGGCTACGGATCGCCCAAGGCGGGCAGCGAGAAGGCGCATGGCGAGCCGCTGGGCGAGGATAACGTCAAGACGACCAAGCGCGCTTATGGCTGGCCCGAGGATGCGCAGTTCCTCGTCCCCGACGGCGTTGAGGCGCGGTTCCGCCGGGCGATGACCGATCGCAGCCGCCCGCTGCGCGAGGAATGGGAGGCGATGTTCGATCGCTACAAGGCGCAGTTCGCGGAGGAAGGACACCAGCTCGACCAGATGCTTTCGGACGGGCTGCCCGTCGACTGGGACGCGGACGTCCCGAACTTCCCGACCGACGCGAAGGGCGTCGCGAGCCGCGACGCGGGCGGCAAGGTGCTGAACGCGATCGTGCCGAAGCTGCCCTGGCTGCTTGGTGGGTCCGCCGACCTATCGCCGTCGACGAAGACCGACATCAAGGGGCAGGATTCGTTCGAGCCCGGCCATTATACCGGTGCGAACTTCCATTTCGGGGTGCGCGAACACGGCATGGGCGCCATCGTCAACGGCATGACGCTGTCGCATCTGCGCGGTTACGGTTCCACGTTCCTCGTTTTCGCGGATTACATGCGGGCGCCCGTGCGGCTGGCGGCGATCATGGAGATCGGATCGACCTTCGTATTCACGCATGACTCGATCGGCGTCGGCGAGGACGGCCCGACGCACCAGCCGATAGAGCATCTGGCGACGCTGCGCGCGATACCCGGCCTCGATACCATCAGACCCGGCGACGCGAACGAGGTCGCCGCCGCCTGGCGGGCGATCGTCGCGGCGGGCGATCATCCGACCGCACTGATCCTGTCGCGCCAGGCGCTGCCCACGATCGACCGCGATACATATGCTGCCGCGGACGGCCTGGAGAAGGGCGCCTATGTACTGGCGACCTGCAACGGGACGCCGGACGTCGTCCTCATCGGCACCGGCAGCGAGGTGTCGTTGGTCGTCGACGCGTACGAGAAGCTGACGGCGGATGGTGTCAAGGCACGCGTCGTATCGATGCCGAGCTGGTTCCGTTACGAAAAGCAGGACGAAGCCTATAAGGAAAGCGTGCTGCCCAAGGCGGTGAAGGCGCGTCTCGCGGTCGAGATGGCCGGCGAGATCGGGTGGGACCGCTATGTCGGGCTGGACGGCAAGACGATCACGATGAACACCTTCGGCGCATCGGCGCCGATCGCGAAGTTGCAGGACAAGTTCGGCTTCACGCTCGACCATGTCGTGTCGGTCGCGAAATCCCTTCTGGAGACAAAGTGATGAGCGCGCTGAACGAACTGGAAAGCCATGGCCAGGCGGTCTGGCTGGATTTCGTCGACCGCAAATTCCTCGCGGCGGGTGGTCTGAAGAAACTGGTCGATGAGGATGGCATCACGGGCGTCACGTCGAACCCGTCGATCTTCGAAAAGGCGATGGGTCACGGCGATGCCTATGACGACGAACTGACCACATTCGACAAGGCGCAGCCCGACGCATCGACGATGAGCCGTTACGAACATCTGGCGATCGGCGATATCCAGACCGCAGCGGATACGTTGAAGCCGGTCTATGAGCGATTGGACGGCCGCGATGGCTATGTCAGCCTGGAGGTTTCGCCCTATCTGGCGAACGACACCGACGCGACGATCGTCGAGGCGAAGAAATTATGGGACGCGGTCGATCGCCGCAACCTGATGATCAAGATCCCGGGAACCGAGGGCGGCGGCCCGGCGATCGCGGCGACGATCGCGGCGGGGATCAACGTCAACGTGACGCTGCTGTTCGCGCTCGATGCGTATATCCGCGTCGCCGAAGCCTATGCGATGGGCCTGGAGGAGCGCGTGCGCCAGGGACAGCCGATCGACCGGATCGCCAGCGTCGCCAGCTTCTTCGTCAGCCGGATCGACGGCATGATCGACGAACAGATCGATGCGCGGGTCAAGGACGGCGATGCCGATGCCGACGCGCTGAAGGCGATCCGCGGCAAGGTCGCGATCGCCAACGCCAAGATGGCGTATCAATGGTATCTGGATTTTCTGAAATCGGACCGCTGGCAGGCGCTGGCCGCGAAGGGCGCGATGCCGCAGCGGCTGCTTTGGGCGTCGACCGGGACCAAGGACCCGGCCTATCCCGATACGTTGTATGTCGATACGCTGATCGGCCGCGACACGGTCAACACCATGCCGCCCAAGACGATGGACGCGTTCCGCGATCATGGCACCGCGGCGGAGACGCTGACGCAGGAGATCGATGCGGCGAAGCATGTCCTTGCGGAGGCGGATCGGTTGAAGCTCGATCTATCCGGCGTGACGGGGACGCTGGTGCTGCAAGGCGTCGCGTCGTTCGCGAAGGCATTCGACGATCTGCTCGGTTCCATCGCGGCGAAGCAGCCGGCGGCGGCTTGAGGCTGCGCGAAACGCGCATATCCCATCCGTCATGCCGGGCTCGTCCCGGCATCCATCGTGCCGCGCATCCTCGCATATTGGTTTCGCGGCACGATGGACCTCGGGACAAACCCGGGGTGACGAAAGACTGATGTTGAGGCATACTCCCAAAAGGACAACAGCATGAAGATCGGACTGATCGGCCTCGGCCGGATGGGCGGCAATATCGCGCGCCGGTTGATGAAGAACGGGCACGCGGTCGTCGCCTATGACCACGACGCGGATGCGGTAGCGAAACTGGCGGGTGACGGCGCGGTTGCGGCGACGTCGCTGGACGACATGCGCGCGAAGCTCGACACGCCGGCGATCTGGTGGGTGATGCTGCCCGCCGGCGATCCGACCGAGCAGACGATCGCGTCGATTGCCGACAAGGCTGTCGCGGGCGAGGTCATCATCGATGGCGGGAACACCTTCTACAAGGACGACATCCGTCGCGCCAAGGCGCTGGGGGAGAAGGGCCTGCACTATGTGGACGTCGGCACCTCGGGCGGCGTCTGGGGCCTGGAGCGCGGCTTCTGCATGATGATCGGCGGCGACGACGCGACGATGGCGATGCTCGACCCGATCTTCGATGCGCTCGCGCCCGGTCTGGGCACGATCGAGCGTACGCCGGGCCGCGACGCGAGCGAGGATCCGCGCGCGGAGAAGGGCTATATCCATGCCGGCCCCCCGGGTGCCGGGCATTTCGTGAAGATGGTCCATAACGGTATCGAATACGGCCTGATGCAGGCCTATGCCGAGGGCTTCGACATCCTGAAGGGCAAGGTGTCCGACAAGCTGCCCGAGGACGAACGGTTCGACCTGAACCTGACGGACATCGCCGAGGTCTGGCGGCGCGGCAGCGTCATCTCGTCCTGGCTGCTCGACCTGACCGCGATCGGGCTGGCGAAGGACCAGATGCTCGAACATTTCACCGGCCGCGTCGCGGATTCGGGCGAGGGCCAGTGGACGATCGACGCCGCGATGGAGGAGAAGGTTCCCGCCAACGTGCTAACGGCCGCCCTGTACGCGCGCTATCGCAGCCGCGTGGAGCACACCTTCGGCGATAAGCTGTTGTCGGCGATGCGTTACGGCTTTGGTGGCCATGTCGAGATCCCGCAATGACTGGCATTCGGCTGCTGGTGTCCGACGTGGACGGGACGCTGGTCGACAAGGACAAGAAACTCACGCCGGCGGTCGCCGATGCGGTCGGGCGGCTGGAGGCGGCGGGGATCGCCTTCACGATCATCAGCGCGCGACCGCGATCGGGGATGATGCCGATCGCGGATACTTTGGGCATCGATCGGCCGATGGGCGCGTTCAACGGCGGCATCGTCTTCACCCGCGACGGTGCGGTCATGGAGCACCACGTCATCGACCCCGCCGTCGCACGGGGGATCTTCGAGATCGTCGGCGGTGCGGAGGTCGATCGCTGGGTGTTCGCGAACGACGAATGGCACGCCTCGACCGATCAAGGCGTGCATGTCGAGCATGAGCGGCTGGCCTCGAACCAGGAACCGGTCGTGCAGGCGTCGTTCGACGGGCTGTTGGAGGCCGCGGACAAGATCACTTTCGTCAGCGACGATGCCGATCTGCTGCGCGACCTCCACGAGAAAGCGGCGGCGAGGTTCGGCGACCGCGCAACCATCGTGCAGTCTCAAACCTATTATCTCGACGTCACCGCGCTCCAGGCGAACAAGGGCGACGGCATTACCGCGCTGACCGCGGCGATCGACATTCCGCTGGCCGAGACGGCGGCGATCGGCGACCAGGCGAACGATCTGCCGATGCTGGCACTGGCCAGTGTTTCGGTCGCGATGGGCAATGCGCCCGACGCAGTGAAGGCGAAGGCGCGGCACGTCACCGCGGGCAACGACGCGGACGGCGTTGCGCACGCGATCGACGACATCATCCTGAAGCAGAGTGGAGTGCACGCATGAAGAAGCTGGTCGCTTTCGATCTCGACGGAACGCTGGCCGAGAGCAAGCAGCCGCTTCAGGAACCTATGGGCGAGGCACTTGCCGATCTGCTGGACGTCGCGAACGTCGCGGTGATTTCGGGCGGCGACTGGCCGCAGTTCGAGAAGCAGGTCGCAAGCCGGTTGCCCGAGCGGGCCGACCGAACCAAACTGTGGCTGATGCCGACGACGGGCACCAAGCTGTACCGGTATGAGGATGGGCAGTGGCACGCGATCTACGCAGAGTTGTTCGACGATGCGGAGAAGAAGAAGATCCTCGAATCCTTCGATGCCGCGTTGGAAGCGACCGGGTTCAAGCCCGAGAAGACATGGGGCGAGCGGATCGAGGATCGCGGTAGCCAGATCACCTTCTCCGCACTCGGCCAGGAGGCGCCGCTGGAGGCGAAGGAGAAGTGGGATCCCGATTTCGCCAAGCGCAAGGTGATCCAGGCGGACCTGCGCGGCCGGTTGCCCGAATTGTCGATCAACATGGGTGGCGCAACGTCCATCGACATCACGCAGAAGGGCGTCGACAAGGCCTATGGCCTCAAGAAGCTGCGCGACGCGAGCGGGATCGCACTGGACGAGATGATGTTCATCGGCGACGCGATCTTCCCGGGCGGCAATGATTATCCCGCGAAGGAACTTGGGCTCGACACGGTTCGTGTGAAGGACCCCGAGGGCACGCTGGCAGCCATCGCGGGCATCGTCGCCTGTTTGAAGTGATTGCCCGCACGCGGAACATTGCCCGGGTGACGGAAAAGCATTGCCCCTCCCCGGCGAAGGCCCGGGTCCAAATGCCAGAAGATCGCGGCGGCGCGATGTCCATGGCACCCGGACTATCGCAAGTGGGCCCCGGCCTTCGCCGGGGAGGGGACTGGAGCATGACATCGGGACGGGGCATGACGGGAGCGATAGACTGACATGCGAACCGGCCCGCTGAAGCTCAAGGCGCAGCTGTTCTGCGGTGACGAGCCAGCGATGGGGCCGGGCAAGGCGGCGTTGCTCGAGGCGATCGATGCGGCGGGGTCGATCTCTGCGGGCGCGCGGGCGCTGGGGATGAGCTATCGGCGGGCGTGGCTGTTGGTCGACGAGATGAACCGGTGTTTCGCGGAGCGGTTGGTCGAGACCGTGTCGGGCGGCGGCACCGGGCGCGGAGCGACGTTGAGCGCGACGGGACGTGCGGTGCTGACGGCTTTCCGTGAGGTCGAGATGCGGATGATGGCCGCGGCGGCGGGCGAGGCGTACGATACGCTGCGCGCGTTGTTGCGGGATATGCCACTGCCACCCGAGGAACGCTGATCCCCGATTCGCGTCATGCCGGGCTCGACCCGGCATCCATCGTGCCGCGCATTCTCTCGCTTCTGGTTTCGCGGAACGATGGACCCCGGGACAAGCCCGGGGTGACGAATGCTCATTCCACCGACTGCACCACCCCGGTATGCACGTCGAACCCGACCAGCTGCGCCGGTCCGAAGGTCGTGGTCAGCGCGGTGTCGGTCGCGTCGCGGCCGCGCGCCATCAGCAGGCGACCGATCCGCGGCTTATTGTGGCGCGCGTCGAAGGTGTGCCAGCTGCCCCCGAGATAGACGTCGAACCAGGCGGAGAAATCCATTGGCCCCGGGATCGGATCGATGCCGATATCGCCCAGATAGCCGGTGCAATAGCGTGCGGGGATGTTCATGCATCGGCACAGGGTGATCGCCAGATGCGCGAAGTCGCGGCAGACGCCCTGTTTTTCCTGATAGGCGTCCCACGCGGTCTTCGTCGGACGCGCGTGGTGATAGCCGAATTCGATATGGTTGTGGGTGAACGCGACGATCGCCTGCGCGCGTTGCCAGCCGGGGGGGATATGGCCGAACAGGCTCCAGGCGGTGTCGGACAGCCGGTCGGTCTCGCAATAGCGGCTGCCCAGCAGGTACACCAGGACGTCGTCCGGCAGGTCCTCGACCAGATGCTGCACCGCGTCGGGCGAGATCGGATCGGGCAATCCGCTGTCCTCGATCGTGAAGTCGCAACTCAGCGTCAGCCCGCCCACCGGCACCGTCACGCGCGTGCAGACATTGCCGAATGCGTCGAGATAGTCGTGCATCGGCACGTCGGGGGTCGCGACGATGCGGTGCGGGGTCTTCAAATCCCCTTCGCGCGACGGATGCAGGCTCAGCATCGCCATCATCGGCGTCGCGACGTCGGTTTCGTATCGGATGTCGTAGCCGGTGCGGATCAGCATGTGGCGGTCTTTCTGGGCGTAGGGACGGGGATGGGGTCGGGTTGCGGCAGCGCGGTCTTGTCCAGCCGGATGTCGACGGAGACCGACATGTCCTCGAAGCTGCCGGGAAAGCCGCTCCAGGTACCCGAGATCGGCACCGCCTGGTACAGGTCGCGCGCGATCGCGACGCGGATCAGGCCGCGATTGCCGACGATGCCGTTGGTCGGATCGAACTCCACCCAGCCGGAACCCGGCAGATAGACGCGGACCCAGGCATGCGTGTTGCCGCCACCGACATGGCGTTCGCGCGACGAGGGGTTGTAGACATAGCCCGACACGAACCGCGCCGCGAAGCCGAGCGCGCGGACCGCCTCGATCATCAGCATGGCGTAGTCGCGACACGTGCCTTTCCGCTTCGCCAGCGTCTCGATCGGCGTCTGGGTGCCCTTTTCGGCGCGCGCGACATAGGTGAATTCGCGTTTGATCGCCGCGGTCATCGCCGACAGCATATCCAGCGTGTCGGTGCGCCCGTCCTTCGCGACGAACCGCCGCGCCCAGCTGTCGATCTGGCGCAGCGGATCGTGATGCTGCCGCTCGATCGACCGCAACAGGTCGGGCATCTCCTCGGACGAATAGGTGAAGGGATAGAAGCGGGCGTAATCCTCGATGTCCACATCCTGCAATTCCGCCGGTTCGTGGAGCAGGCGGACGCGGCTGTCGAACACCAGTTTCTTCGCGTGGGTCGAGAAGGTCGCGATCGCCACCGAATTGCCGAACACGTCCTGCAGCCAGCGCAAGCCCGAGGGTTCGGGGGTGATGACGAGATCGGCATCGACCAGATGCTGATCGTAGCTTTCGCGCGGGCGGACCATGATCCGATGCTCGCCAAACGACACCGGATGGCGGTAGGTGTAACGCGTAACGTGAGAAAGGGTCAGCAATGGCATCGGGTCCCCGCATCCCATGAGCAGCGATACTGCACTGCTTGGCGCCGATGATCCATCGCCGATCGTCACCATTAACCCCGCGGGCGCATCATCGTTCCTTTTGATCGGCGATCATGCCGGCAATCATATCCCCGCGGTGCTCGGCGACATGGGCCTGGCGGCGGCGGAACGGGTCCGACACATCGCTTGGGACATCGGCGTCGCACGGCTGGGCGAATTGCTGTCCGCACGACTGGATGCGGTCTTCGTGCACCAGACCTATTCGCGGCTCGTCATCGATTGCAACCGGCGTCCGGAAGCGGCGGACGCGATGCCCGCGGTCAGCGACGGTACCGCGGTTCCGGCGAATGCGGCGCTCGACGAGGCCGCGCGGGCGGCACGCGTCGCGGCGATCCATACCCCGTACCAGGCCGCGATCGGTGCCGAGATCGCCCGCCGGCGGGCGGCGGGGCAACCGACGATCGTGATCGCGCTCCATAGCTTCACGCCGGCGATGCGCGGCGTCGCGCGGCCGTGGCAGATCGGCATCCTGTACGACGGCGGCGACACCCGTTTCGCTCGGGCGTTGCTGGCAGCGTTGCAAGCGGAGAACGACCTGACGGTGGGCGACAACGAACCCTACCGGATGGACCTGATCGACTATACGATCCCGCGTCACACCTATCCCGATCGCCTGCCCTATGCCGAGATCGAGGTGCGGCAGGATCTGATCGGCGACGAGGCTGGGTGTCGCGACTGGTGCGATCGCCTCGTTCGCCTGTTCGCGGCGGCGGCGTCGGGCATGGACTAGCATATCATGGATCGGCGGTGATAGGCGGCGCGCGTCTCGAAAGGATCGACCTTGGCCGGCCATCATCACGACCACGCGCATGACCATGGCCATTCGCACGGGCATGGCCACGGCCATTCGCACGCGCCCGCGTCGTTCGGCCGCGCCTTCGCGATCGGCATCGCACTGAACATCGCCTTCGTGCTGGGCGAGGGCGGGGTCGGGCTGTGGTCGGGGTCGGTCGCGCTGTTGGCCGATGCGGGGCATAATCTGTCGGACGTGCTGGGCCTCGCGGTCGCCTGGGGCGGGGCGACGCTCGCGCGGGCGGCGCCGACGAAGCGCTATACCTATGGGTTGAAGGGATCGACGATCCTGGCGGCGCTGTTCAACGCGCTGTTGCTGCTGGTGGCGTTGGGCGCGATCGTGCTGGAGGCGGTCCAGCGCTTTTCCGATCCGCCGATCGTCGCCGGGCTGACCGTGTCGATGGTCGCTGCGGTGGGGATCGCGGTCAACGGCTTCACCGCCTGGCTGTTCTCGCGCGGGAGCAAGGGCGATATCAACGTCCGCGGCGCGTATCTGCACATGCTTAGCGACGCGGTAGTGTCGGCGGGCGTCGTCGTGGCCGGCTTGGTCATCTGGAAGACGGGGATAGGCTGGATCGATCCGATCGTCAGTCTGGTGATCGTCGCGCTGATCTTTGGCCAGACCTGGGGTCTGCTACGCGAGACGGTCGAAATGGCGCTGGCTGCCGTACCGCGCGGAATCGATTATGACGGCGTCGAACGCGCGCTTGCGACATTGCCCGGTGTCGATCGGATCCACGATCTGCATATCTGGCCGATGTCGACGACCGAGCCCG
Source organism: uncultured Sphingomonas sp. (assembly GCA_964247555.1). GTDB lineage: Bacteria > Pseudomonadota > Alphaproteobacteria > Sphingomonadales > Sphingomonadaceae > Sphingomonas. The sequence goes on from CAXTVB010000029.1 coordinate 13,938, forward strand.
TGCTGACCGCGCATCTGGTGGTGCCGGGCGGTCCCCCAGGTGACGCGTTCCTCGCGGATGCCCGGGCGCTGCTCCATGATCGGTTCGGGATCGGCCATGCTACCTTGCAGATCGAACGGGGCGACGATTGCGTCGGATGTTGAAGCTTCCAGCGCTCTCGACCCGATCTTGCGAACAGTCGATGGCAGGTATATCCAAATGTCATCCTATACACGATGTTGAGCCGCGATCGTTCCGATGTCAGAAATCGACAAATTCAACGCGAATGTCCGGCAACTTGAACACAGTTTGACGGCGCTTGCCGCATTGGCTGATCGGACCAGCCCCCCGGCAGAGGAGGCGCTGGTCGCCGCGCGATGGGAGATCGTACGCAAGCTCGCTGAAATTGCCGCGTTTGACGAAAAGTTCGTCCTCGCGCCGTTGGAGGCGAAAGGCGATCCCGATCTGATCGCGCAGGCGGCTGCGCTCGGTTCGGCGATGCAGGCCTTGATGCGGCAGTTGATGGATCATTCGCAGCGCTGGACCGCGCGGGCGGTGCGTGACGATTGGCAAGGTTTCCGTCGGGCGCTACCCGCCATCCACCAGTTGATCCGCGATCATTATCTATGGGAGACGCAAGTCGTGCCGCCCTTGCTCGCCGTACTGGAGGGAGTATCGGCAACCCCGAAGCGCAATTGGACGCGCGGAGTCTGGGCCGTGCAAGACGCTTTCAAGAAATAGGCGGGTGCGCGGGTCTGAGCAGGCTGCGTCAATAGGTGCGCGAAATCGCGAATTCGACCGCCTCGACCATCGCATCCTTGGCATTGCCCGTCGCGAACCCCGCAATCGCATCGATCGCACGCCGACCATAATGACGCGCGCGCGCCAGCGTATCCTCGATCGCATGCGCTTCACCGATCAGTCGAATGGCCTGCGCCAGATCGTCCTCGCTCGACCGGCGTCCCTCGATCGCATCCTTCCAGAAGGCGCGTTCGTCCGGCGTGCCGCGGGCATGGGCCAGGATGACGGGCAGGGTCATCTTGCCTTCGCGGAAATCGTCGCCCGTATCCTTGCCCATCGTCCCCGCGTCGGAGACGTAGTCGATCGCATCGTCGACCAGCTGGAACGCGATCCCAAGATTGCGGCCATAGGCGTCGAGCGCGGCCTCTTCGCGTTCGGGGCGCTCCGCCACCACCGCCGCGACCCGGCAGGCGGCGGCGAACAGCGCCGCGGTCTTCGCGCCGATGATGTCGAGATAGCGGTCCTCGGCCAAGTCGATCCGCCGCGCGGCGGTCAACTGGTTGACCTCGCCTTCCGCGATCACCGCGGAGGTGTTCGACAGGATCTTCAGCACCTTCTGGCTGCCGTCGTCGACCATCAGTTCGAAGGCGCGGGCGAACAGGAAGTCGCCCACCAGCACGCTCGAGGCGCCGCCCCAGATCAGGTGCGCGGCCACCTTGCCCCGCCGCAGCTGCGAGCCGTCGACCACGTCGTCGTGCAGCAGGGTGGCGGTGTGGATGAACTCGACCGCGGCGGCGAGCTTGCGGGGCGCCTCGCCCCGGCCGCCGGCCAGCCTCGCGGCGGCGACGGTGATCAGCGGGCGCAGCCGTTTGCCGCCCGCCTCCACCAGGTGCTCGGCGAGGGCCGGGATCAGCGGAACC
>CAXTVB010000030.1:0-2453 GCA_964247555.1 uncultured Sphingomonas sp.
GGGCGACGCCATATGGAACGAAACACTGGCAAGGGCGGCAGACCTGCGCCACCGCCTCGCCCAAATCGGCGGCGTCCGCCTCTTCGATGTCGAGCACCTGCCGCCTGGTACCGAACTGGACCGAAGCAAGATACTGATCGACGTCTCGGCGCTCGGCGTTTCCGGCTACGCGATCGACGACTGGTTGAACGAGAACCACCGCGTCAGTGTGGGCTTGTCCGATGCGCGCCATCTGCTCGCCATCGTCTCGGCCGGGACCACGGCGTCGGACATCAGGGCGCTGGCGCGGGGATTGGCCGACTGCGCGATGCAATTGAGCCGAGGCACGCTGATCCTGCCCACCATCACGTCGGCGCCGCGGATCGACGGCCTGTCGGTCGAAATGGCGATCGACGGCGGGGCAGCTTTTTTCGGCCCGGTCGAGCAGGTCCCATTGGAAGAAACAGAGGGCCGCATCGCTGCGGAGATGATCGCGCCGGCACCCCCCGGCGTACCGCGGCTGGTGCCCGGGCAGCGTATCACCGGCGCGCATATCGCCTGGCTGACGGCCAATCGCGACTTGGGTGCATTCTTCCTCGATCCGATCGACCCGACCCAGCGTACGGTTCGCGTCGTCGCCGATCGTTGATACGGAATGCCGCCTACTGCGCTTAGAACGGCCTAGCCAGCTAACCACTTTCGTTGCGTCGGAGCGCGGTATCGGGCTTGGCCCTTGGAAGAGAGGTCTTCTGTGACCTTTACCGATCGGTTTGGAAAAACGACCGAAACTGTTTACGCCAGCTGCAACGCAAATTCTCGGATACGGCTGGGTACGGCGCTTTGCCGGGCGGTAGGCCGGTCTCTGCCGGATATGTGAGACGTGGACTTGGCGGGATTGGGGACGGTGCGGCATTTCGACATTCTGATCGTGGGTAGCGGGCATGGCGGCGCACAGGCGGCGATTGCCCTGCGGCAGGCCAAGTTCGCCGGATCGATCGCGATCATCGGGGAGGAGCCTCATCTGCCGTACGAGCGGCCACCGCTGTCGAAGGACTATCTGGCGGGAGACAAAAGCTTCGAGCGCATCCTGATCCGTCCGCCCGCCTTCTGGGCTGAGCGTCACGTGACGATGCTGCTCGGACGGCATGTCACGGCGCTAGCCCCTACGGAACATTGGGTCGAAACGGCCGACGGCACCCGGTTCGGCTACGGCAAACTTATCTGGGCGGCCGGCGGCCATGCCCGACGGTTGAGTTGCGAAGGGCACGCCCTGAGCGGAGTGCATACCGTCCGCAATCGCGGCGATGTCGACCGGCTGATCGCGGAGCTTCCGCAAGCGACCGACGCGGTCGTGATCGGCGGCGGGTTCATCGGGCTGGAAGCCGCGGCGGTCCTTACCAAGTTCGACAAGCGCGTCGTGCTGCTGGAGGCGATGGACCGCGTCATGGCCCGGGTCGCGGGGCCCGACCTGTCGTCGTTCTACGAGGACCAGCACCGCGCGCACGGCGTCGACATACGGTTGGGCGTTACCGTCGAGAGCATCGTCGGCGAAGATGCGGTGCGCGGCGTACGGCTCACGACCGGAGAGATCGTTCCCGCCGATCTCGTCGTCGTGGGCATCGGGATCGTGCCGGCTGTCGAGCCTCTGTTGGCTGCGGGCGCGGTCGGGGGCAACGGCGTGCGCGTCGATGCGCAATGCCGGACGTCCCTGACGGACATCTATGCGGTCGGCGACTGCGCGCTGCATGCGAACCGCTTCGCAGACGGCGCATTGCTGCGCCTGGAATCGGTACAGAACGCATCGGACCAGGCCACCGTCGCGGCGAAGACGATCATGGGCGAAGCGGTCTCCTATGATGCCGTGCCCTGGTTCTGGTCGAACCAATACGACCTGAAGCTGCAGACCATCGGTCTGTCGATCGGTCACGATACGACCGTCGTTCGTGGCGATCCGGCCACGCGGTCCTTCTCGATCGTCTACCTGCGCGGCGGGCGCGTCATCGCGCTGGATTGCGTCAACGCGGTCAAGGATTATGTCCAGGGTCGCAAGGCCGTCGAGACGGGTCTCGTCGTTGATCGAGCGGCAATCGCGGATGCGGTCAATATCAAAGACCTCTTGGTGGCCTGACATACCGCAAGCCGTTCGGTTCGAGAAACGCGGGTGCGTGCGCCCGATTCGCACAATGGAGACGGACATGCGCACCATCGACCATCTGATTGCGGGCCATGGCGGCGGCGGCGGTGGCGCGCGCCTGGGCGACGTGTTCGATCCGAACACCGGTCAGGTGCAGGGACGCGTCACGCTCGGCACGCAGGCCGATCTCGACCGCGCGGTGGCGGCGGCGCAAGGCGCGCAGCCCGGCTGGGCGGCGACCAACCCGCAGGGTCGGTCGGATCGACGGTCAACGATATCGTCGACATCAACACCATCCCGCAGGGCCTCGTCAAAAGCGTCGAGATCGTCACCGGCGGCG
>CAXTVB010000030.1:2463-15575 GCA_964247555.1 uncultured Sphingomonas sp.
AAGACGTTCACCCGTTTGAAGGTCACTGCGGACAACGGCGTCACGACCTATGGCGACGGCGGCAACTACTCCGCCACGGTTACGGCCGGGACGGCGTTCGGCGGCGGTCGCGGCCATGTCCTGTTCAATGCCGATGTGGCGCATCAGGACGGCATCTTCTCCGTCGATCGTGACTGGAACGCGACCGGTTATGTCCGCATCACCAATCCCGCCTATGTCGCGGGCAGTCCGGGCGCGCCGCAATATCTGACGACGCTGCGTCAGGTCGGCGCCTCCAACTCGACCCCGGGCGGTCTCATCACCGGATCGGCCGGTGGGGTCGCCAACAGGCTGCGGGGAATCTATTTCGGCCAGGGCGGATCGCTCAACCAATTCAATTTCGGGAATTACACGTTTCCAGCGGTCACGGGCGCGTCCGGGCCGTCGCTGACCCAGGGCGGCGACTGGCAGGTCAATGATTCCGGACGCCGCATCGGGCTGATGCCCGAAGACAGCCGCTACGGTTTCTACAGCCGGCTGAGCTACGATGTCGCGAGCCATGTCGAGGTCTTCGCGGAAGGTTCGTACAATCGCGAAAAGTCGGTATTCAACGCCGGCCCCAATTTGTCGACCGGGATCACCTACAAGCCCGACAACGCCTATCTGATCCAGGCGCTGGGCGCGGCGCGGCTTGCCGGCATCACCAGCGTGACGGTGGCGACGACCGCGGCCGACCTGCCCTATCGTGGCGTCAACAACGAGCGGAAGGTGCAGCGCTATCTGATCGGGGCGGACGGAACGTTCCAGGCGTTCGGGAAGGCCGCACATTGGGATGTCTATGGTCAATATGGCCGGACCGACATCACCGAACAGCTGACCAATATCATGAACACGCAGAATATGTTGAACGCGACCGACGCGGTGTTCGCGCCGGCGGGCAATGCGCTTGGCGTTGCGGCGGGGACGATCGTCTGCCGTTCCACGCTGACGGCCCCGACGAATGGCTGCATTCCGCTCAACCGGCTCGGTATCGGCGTCGCGAACACGGCCGCCTTCGCCTATGTGCTGGGAAATCCCGAGCGCGACGAGGTCGCCGAACAGAAGGTCGGGGGTGCCAATCTGGCGCTCACCCCGTTCGCGACCTGGGCCGGCGACGTCAGCGTCGCGATCGGCGGCGAATGGCGCGAAGAGAGCATCAGGGGCTATGTGCCCGCGCAATATCAGCCGATCATCAACCGGGACGCCAACGGCGTCGCCATTTCCACGACCAACACCTGGTCCGTCGGAAACTATCTGCCGACCAACGGCCGGTACAACGTCAAGGAAGCGTATCTCGAAACCGTCGTGCCGCTCGGCCTGGGGGTCGAGTTCAACGGTGCGGTGCGCGCGACCGACTATTCGACGTCCGGTTACGTCACCACATGGAAGGTCGGGGGCACGTGGCAACCCATCCGCGACATCCGGTTCCGCGCGACGCGATCGCGCGACATCCGCGCACCCAATCTCAGCGACCTTTATCAGGCCGGCGGATCGAACAGCGATTCCGTGACCAACCCGTTCTACAGCGCCACCGACGCCAGCAAGGGGCCGGCGACCTACGGCTATTCGGCCACGGTGATCGGCAATCCCAACCTGAAGCCCGAAAAGTCGGACTCGTTGAACATGGGGGGGGGTGTTCACGCCACGCTTCCTGCCCGGCTTCAACGCGTCGGTCGATTACTTCCGGATCGAGGTCAAGAACGCGATCGGGTCGTTCGGCGCGCAGGACATCATCAACCTGTGCCAAAGCGGCAATCAGGCTTTCTGCGCGTCCTATACGGTCGATCCGACCAACGCCAGCAGGCTGCTGTTCCGCAGCCAGCCGCTCAATTTCTCCCGGCAACTGGTGCGCGGCATCGATTTCGAGGCGGCGTATCGCGTGCCCTTGGGTGGCCAGAGCACGCTTACCCTGCGCGGCATGGCGACGCGCTACCTCGACAATCTCCTGTACACGGGCATCGCCGGCGCGGTCACCGTCAACAATGCCGGCGTGAACGGCAGCCAGGGTGGGACACCGAACTGGATCTTCCATGCCAGCACGACCCTGGATTTGCCGACCACATCGATCACGGTCGTCGGGCGTGGGGTCAGTTCGGGCATCTATTCGGCAACGGGCATCGAATGCACGACGACCTGCCCGATCTCGACCACGACCTTCCCGACCTATGACGACAACCACGTGTCCGGTCTCTTCTATGCCGATCTCAACCTGACACAGCACGTGCGCTTCGGCAGCGATCGGGATGCGCAGTTCTTCTTCGACATGACCAACGTCTTCAACCGCGCGCCGCTGCTGATCCCGGAGACGGGGCTCGCCGCCAACATCACCTATTCCGAAATGCTCGGTCGAACCTTCCGTGTCGGGGTCCGGATCGCGCTGCGCTGATCGGGCGGGCCGAGGATCACCCCGAAGCCCAGGCCGCACCGGGCGGAGACGGGTTCGCGTCAAACGCCGCCGCCCGCATCCGGCCGGGTGACCCTAACGCATGCCTCGCGCGTTCGGGCGGTGACGGCACAGGGGGGACGGCTTATATGACGGATGTGGAGACGGCGGGGGCGGGGCTGGGCGGACCGGAGCCGCGGGGCGTTCGCACGCGGCAATATTGGTTGACCTTGGCCATCGTCCTGCTCGCCTCCTGGATGGCGTTTGCGTTCCTGACGCCGCTCGCCTGGGCGGCGGTTCTGGCGATCGCGGAATGGCCGCTCTACCGCCGCGCGCTCGACCGGATGCCGCAGCACAAGGGGCTGCTCGCCTTCGGCTTCACGCTCGTCACCGCGTTGTTCGTGATCGCGCCCCTGTCGCTGGCGGCGGTCGCGCTCGCGCAGGAAAGCCAAGCCGCGCTGGACTGGTTGAAGCATGCGCAGCAATTCGGGATCGCGACGCCCGCCTGGGTGCCGGGCCTGCCGCTGATCGGCCCGCGCGCCGCGGCCTATTGGCAGCAGCATGTCGGCAATCCGCAGGCGGCGAACGCGCTGCTCGGGACGTTCAGCGCCGGTTCGATCCTGGGATGGACCCGGTCGATCGGCGGCGTGGTGGCGCAGGGGTCCGCGCTGTTCCTGGTGACGTTGCTCGCGCTCGTCTCTTTGCTGTCGCGCGGGGACGAGATCGCGGCGCAGGCGCATATCGTCGCGGTTCGCATGTTCGGCCGGTTCGGCGGCGCGTTCCTGACCCGCATGATCGCGGCGATGCGGGCGGTCGTGAACGGCACCGTCCTGGTATCGGTGGCGGAAGGTGCGACGATCGGGGTCGGTTATGCCGTCGCGGGCGTTCCGCAGCCGTTGCTGTTCGCCACGTTCACGATCGTCCTGGCGCTGGTACCGTTCGGGGCATGGCTGGCGTTCGGGCTGGCCAGCCTGATCCTGCTCGGCAGCGGCCATGCCCTCGCCGCCGCGCTGCTGTTCGCATTCGGGGCGATCGTCATGACGGTGGGGGACAATGTCATCCAACCATCGGTGATCGGCAGCGCGGTCGAGCTGCCCTTCCTGCTGGCGATGATCGGCGCGTTCGGCGGACTGGCGGAGCTGGGGCTGGTCGGATTGTTCATCGGACCCGTCATCATGGCGGCATTGCTGCTGGTATGGCGGCAATGGATGTCGACGAGCCCGGCCGGCTAGCGGGCCCGGCCGGCTAGCGGGCGACTAGGTCAGCGACGCCGTCGCCGGCGGCGACGGTTGGTCCAGCAGGTACAGCACCTCAGCCAGGAGCGCCGCGAGCAGCGTGTCCCCGGCATGGTCGGCATAGGCCATCACGGCATCGACGTGACGCTTGACCGTCACGATATCCTGCGCATCCGTTTCGGGCATCGACCGTCTCCATTTCTCAATCGAGCGAAAATAGTTCTCGGTGGTCAAGGGTTTGGGGCAAGTTTCCGATATTGTGACATGTTGTTCATGTTATTATCGGAAGCTTTGGATTTGGACAAAGTCGCCGACGCAATATGGAACCGGGTGGAAACTGAATAGCATCGCCAGTTCCTGGCCGTTAACATATATCAACTATCTGAAAATTTCGTCATACGCGCGCTTTAGTCCCGATTTCGGCGCGCAGATTCGCGTTACGGGACCAGCTGTAAAGGCATGAGCCCTCGTTCATGCCGTCAGGCGCACCCGCCGGTGCAGATAATTCTCGTCGAACCCCGCGATCTTCGCCAGCTTTGCCGGATCCGTCACGAACATCCGTCCCCTGTCCAGCCGCATCGCGCCAAGCTGCCGCAACTCCTTCAGCATCCGGTTCAGATGGACCGGCGTCATGCCCAGCGCATCGGCCAGCAGGATCTGCGACAGCGGCATCGCGAACATGTCGTCGCTGGCGATCCCGACATTGCTCGCGCGCAGATACAATTCGCAGACCAGATGCGAGACGCGTTCGATGCTGTTGCGACGACCCATGCTGGTGATCCAGGACCGCAGCACCCCCTCGTCGATCAGCTGGACGATGTACATCGCCTTCGCTACGCCGGGGTGGCGGTCCATGACCATCTCCATATCCTTTCGGCCGATCGTCGCGACCCGGGCGGAGGTGATCGTCTGGATGCCATGATCCATCTCCGCCAGCAGGCCGATATGCAGATCGCAGCAATCGCCGGGCATCAGGAATGCCAGGATCTGCCGCGTGCCGTCGGGCAGGATCTTGTAGCGGCAGGCCCAGCCCTCCAGCATCACGAACACCGGACCGGGGCGGTCGCCCTCGCGGATCAGGTCCTGCTTCGCCGGAACCACCCGCCAACGCGCCGTCGCCACCGTCAGCGCCACCGTAGCCTCCGGCGTCAGCCCGCCGAAGTTCTGCAGCTTTTCGACGAACAGGTTGCGCATCGGCGGAACATTCCACAGGTGGATTCCGCAGAATTGATCTATGTTTCGTTTATCGCTGCGTCGGCGGTGCGTCCGTCCTCTATAGCCCGGCCTTTTCCAGGATCGCCGCCAGTTCCGGATCGATGGTCGTACCGGTCTTGGGCGCCAGCCAGTTCAGCACGGTCCGGATGCGCGTCTGCGCCACTTGCAGCGTCTTGTGACGGACTTCGCGGGTGGCGTTGGTCCGCCAGGCCGCGCTTTCGCCGAGCAGCGCGGCCCATTTGGCCTCTTCCGCGGCCAGGATGTCGAGCGCCAGGCGCAGGCCGTCCCGGCGGCCATGGGCATAGTCATCCGACATCGGCATTCCTCCGCATTCGCGCATCGATCGCGCCCGCCCTACGGCTGCCGGGCGCGATCGGATAGGGCCTCGCATCGCGCGGCAGGGTGACGCAGGTCAAGGACAGGCGATAATCGCGTCGGGCAAGGAACGCGGGCGGAACGATCGGTCGCGGTCGTCCGCTGTGCTTGCCCGGCGACCGGGTTCGCCGCACCGTCCTTCGCTCATTGCCCCACGATCGGACCGCTCATGGCCTCTCCCCCGCCCGCCGATCGCGCCGCCGTCCTGGATGCCGCGCGCGAACTGAAGATGGCGCGGTCCGCGCATGCCTATGTGCGCGGCAACACCGTCAAATTCTACGAATGGCTGGCCGAGTCCCCGGTCGCGCCGCGTATCCCCGTCGGGCCGCCGATCTGGATCTGCGGCGATTGCCATCTCGGCAATCTCGGCCCGTTGTCGGACGGGGAGGGGGACGTCGAAGTGCAGATCCGCGATCTCGACCAGACGGTGATCGGCAATCCCGCACACGACCTGATCCGGCTGGGCCTGTCGCTCGCGACCGCGGCGCGGGGATCGGACCTGCCCGGGGTGACGACCGCGCGGATGATCGAACAGATGGTGGAAGGATACGGCGCCGCGCTTGCGCGGCCGGGGGAGGACGACGCGACCCCCGAACCCGCCGTCGTCAAGCTCGTGAAGCGTCGCGCGATGGGTCGCCGCTGGCGGCATCTGGCGAAGGAACGGATCGACGGCACCGATCCGTGCATCCCGCTCGGCAAGCGGTTCTGGGCGATCGCCGACCGCGAGCGCGCCGCGCTGGCGGCGTTGTTCGCGGATCCGGACATCCGGCAGCAGATCCTGTCGCTCAGCCCGGACAGTCACGACAGCGACGTCCGGCTGGTCGACGCGGCCTATTGGATGAAGGGGTGCAGCTCGCTCGGGCTGTTCCGCTACGCCGCGCTGCTGTCGATCAAGGGGGCGAAGGGGCGCAGCGCCTATGCGCTGGTCGATCTGAAGGAAGCGGTCGCGCCCGTCGCCCCGATCGCGGCGGGGGCCGTCCTGCCGGAGGACGAGGGCCAGCGCGTCGTCGCCGGCGCTCGTGCGCTGTCCCCGCATCTGGGCGACCGGATGATCGCGGCGCGGCTGCTCGGTCGATCCTTGTTCATCCGCGAACTGGCGCCGCAGGACCTGAAGCTGGAGGTCGACCAATTCTCCGAAGGACAGGCGGTGAAGGCGGCCCGTTATCTCGCATATATCGTCGGCAAGGCGCATGCGCGGCAGATGGACGACGCGCAGCGTCGCGACTGGCGATCGGCGCTGCGCGATCACAGCGGTATCGCCATCGATGCGCCGTCCTGGCTGTGGGAAAGCGTCGTCGACATGGCCGCCAGGCACGAGGCCGGGTATCTGGAACATTGCCGGCGATATGCGCTGGCGGAGGCGGCATGATGGCGGCCGATCAGGGAGATCGATAGCGTTCGCAGGGGAAACCGGTGACGGGCAGCGGCGTTCGATCGTGCGCGATGCCGAACCATCGCGCTATCCGAGTCAAACGATAGCCGCACCGATACGACGGCGGTTGCGCCGTCGCCGCGAGGCTAATTATATGCGCGACCGCACTCGTCGCGTCCGAAGCGCGAAAACCCATGGAGGATGATCTGGAAGCCCGCCTGATTTGGCCCGTCGCCGCGACGCTCGGCGAAGGCCCCGCCTGGATCGTCGACGATGCCGCCTTGTGGTTCGTCGATATCAAAGGCGGCGCGCTTCATCGCTACGATCCAACGACGGGCAAAGGGTCGACGATCGCGGTCGGCGGACGGCCCAGTTTCGTGTTGCCGACCGATGCGGACGGGCTGATCGTCGGCAGCGGTACCGCGCTCCACCTGGTCCGCGACGGTAACCTGGGCGATCCGATCGCGGTGCTGGGCACGGCCGCGCACAACCGCACCAACGACGCCGCGGTCGATCCGTCGGGGCGGCTGTGGTTCGGTACGATGGACGATGGCGAGACGAAGCCGACCGGCGCGGTGCATCTCTACGACTGCGGCGCGATCACGGTAGCGGGAGGCGAATGCGTCATCACCAACGGCCCGGCGATCAGCCCGGACGGGCGATGGCTCTATCATGTCGATACGCTCGGCGGAACGATCACGCGGTTCGACATCGCCGCGAACGACCGGCTGGAGGATGGGGAGATCTTCGTGACGATCGCGCCCGAGGATGGGCACCCGGACGGCGCGTCGATCGATTCGGACGGCTGCCTATGGGTCGGCCTGTGGGGCGGCTGGCAGGCGCGGCGGTACGGCCCGGACGGCACGCTGCTGGCGACGGTCGCGCTGCCCTGCGCCAACGTCACGAAGGTGGGCTTTGGCGGACCGGACCTGAAGACGGGCTTCATCACCACCGCGCGCGCCGGCTTGTCAGACGACGATCTCGCCGAGCAACCGCTGGCCGGCGGGCTTTTCGCGTTCGATGCGCCGGTTGCGGGCGTCGCGATCCCCCCCGTCCGTATCGCCTGATGCGCTACCGCATCGTCGGAGACTGGGGGACCAGCCGGTTGCGGCTGTACCGGATCGCGGCGGGCGCGGTGACCGATCGGTGCGAGGCGCCGGGGATCGGCGCCGCCGCCGAACCGCCCGAGGCGGTCCTGCGCGCGGCGCTGGCCCCCTGGCGCGGCGCGGGCGACCCGACGGGGATCGTACTGTGCGGCATGGTCGGATCGCGCAACGGCTGGGTCGAGGTGCCCTATGTCGATTGTCCCGCCGATCCGGCGACCTGGACCGCGGGTGCGGCGCGGATGACGCTGGACGCGATCCCCGTCGCCATCCTGCCCGGACTGTCCGTGTCGACGAACCGGCCGGACGTGATGCGTGGCGAGGAGGCCCAGATCTTCGGCGCCATCGCGATCGACGCGCGACTGGCGCGCGGGCGACACCGGATCGTCCTGCCCGGCACACACAGCAAATGGGCGACGATCGACAACGGCCGCATCACCGATGTCCGTACCTATCCAACCGGCGAGCTGTTCGCCCTGCTGCGCGATCATTCGATCCTGGCGCGCGCCGCTGCCGACAGCGCGGTCGATCCCGACGACGAGGCGACGGGCTTCGCCGATGGCATCGGTCGGGCCGGGTCGGGCGTGATCGGCGCATTGTTCCAGGCGCGCAGCGCGCAATTGCTGCTGGGCCGGTCGCATGGCTGGGCGCTGGGCTATCTGTCCGGGCTGTTGATCGGCAGCGAGATCGCCGAGGCGCTGGCCGACGGCGCGCCCGAGGGGCCGATCGCGCTTATCGGCGACCCGCGCCTCGCCGAACGCTACCGCACGGCGCTGGCGGGACAGGGGGCGACCGTGCTGGCGCTAGACGGCGATGCCTGCGCATTGGCCGGGCTCGCTTTGCTGGAGACGATGGTATGAAGATCGACGACATCCTCGCGGACGGTGCGCCGCCCATCGTGGCGATTTTGCGCGGGTTGCGCCCGGACGAGGCGGTGCCGGTCGCCGCCGCCCTGTTCGACGCGGGCATCCGCCTGATCGAGGTGCCGCTCAACTCCCCCGATCCGTTCGTCAGCATCGCGGCGATCCAGCGCGTCTACGGTGACATGGCACTGATCGGCGCCGGCACCGTGCTGGACGTCACGTCGGTCGAACGGCTGGCGGAAACGGGCGCGCGGATCATGGTCACGCCCAACACCGATCCGGCGGTAATCGAACGCGCGGTGGCGCTGGGACTGGAGCCGCTGCCTGGCTTCGTCACGCCCAGCGAGGCGTTCCGTGCGATCGCCGCGGGCGCGCGACGGTTGAAGCTGTTCCCCGCGGTCGCGCTTGGGCCCGCCTATCTGAAAGCGGTGCGCGACGTGTTGCCGAAGCATGTGAAGACCTGGGCGGTCGGCGGCACCGATGCCGGCAATATCGGCGACTGGATCGCGGCGGGGGCGGAGGGGATCGGCGTCGGCGGCGCGCTGTACCGGCCCGGCGACGATGCCGTGACGGTCGCGGACAAGGCGCGGTCGCTGGTAACGGCGTGGCGGGCGCTATCCTGAATCGCCGTGCCGGGGGGCTCGCGCGGTGATTGGCGGTTGAAGCGTTCCGTACCTTCGGTATCCCCATGCGAAGATAGAAAATCGCCCCGGGAGAGGTTGATGCCGTTGCAGTCCCAGTATCGGTCGCTCGCGATCGCCCTGTCGCTCATGACGTTGCCGCTGACGGCCGCGATCGCCACCCCGGTGGCGGCGCAGCCCTCTGCCATCAGCCCCCGTGCGGACGGGATCGACGTCGCGACCGCCGCGGGGACGATGCGGATCACCGCGCTGACCGATGCGATCCTGCGCGTCCGCTGGGCGAAGGACGGCAAATGGCCCGAGGATGCGAGCTGGGCGGTGGCTCCGGCGGTCCGTGCGCTGCATGTCGCGGTCCACGCGATGCCCGACGGCTTCGCCACGCCCGCGCTGCGGGTCCGGATCGATCCGGCGAGCGCGCGGATGACGATCGAGGATCCGGCGGGCAAGGTCATCACCGCCGATGCCGCCGACCCGGTGCGGATCGAGGGCGCGCGCTTCACGCTCAGGAAGACGCTGCCCCAGGCCGAACATATCTTCGGCATGGGCGACAAGACGGGCGGGATCGACCGCCGCGGCTACAGTTTCGTCGACTGGAACACCGATGCCTACGGTTTTTCCGGCAGCGCGGACCCGATCTACAAATCGATCCCGTTCTTCATCGGCGTCGGTGGGGAGGGGGGCAGTTACGGCCTGTTCCTCGACAACACATGGCGCACCTGGTTCGACTTCGGTCACCGCCAGGACGGCGTGATCGAGATGGGCGGACCCGATGGACCGATCGATTATTATGTCGTTGCGGGGCCGAATACCGCGGATGTCGTGCGCCGTTTCACCGACCTGACCGGCCGCGCGCCGCTCGCGCCGAAATGGGCGCTCGGCTACCAGCAGTCGCGCTACAGCTACACCTCCGCCGCCGAAGTCCGGCAGATCGCCGCGCGGCTACGGTCGGACCGGGTGCCGACCGACGTGCTGTGGCTCGACATCGCCTATCAGGATCGCAACCGCCCCTTCACCGTCGATACCAAGGCGTTCCCCGACCTGAAGGGGTTGATCGCCGATATGGGCAAGGGCGGATTCAAGGTCGTGACGATCACCGACCTGCACGTCGCGAAGCTGCCCGGGCAGGGCTATGCCCCCTATGACAGCGGCGCGAAGGGCGACGAATTCGTCCACAACCCGGACGGCACGACCTATGTCGCGCCGGTCTGGCCGGGGCCGTCGGTCTTTCCCGATTTCACCCGTGCCAGGACGCGGACCTGGTGGGGCGGGCTGTTCAAGGGCGAAGTCGCGGCAGGGGTCGCGGGCGCATGGAACGACATGAACGAGCCCGCGATCTTCGACACGCCGACGAAGACGATGCCGCTCGACATCGTCCACCGCATCGCCACCGACGACTTCGCGGCGCGTACCGGCACGCATGCCGAACTGCACAATGTCTATGGCATGGAAAACACCCGCGCGACCTATGACGGGCTACGCACTTTGCGCCCGGACGAACGCGCCTTCGTGATGACGCGCGCCAGCTATGCCGGCGGCCAGCGTTACGCCGTCACCTGGACGGGCGACAACAGTGCGACCTGGGACCATCTGAAGCTGTCGGTGCAGCAGATCATCAACCTCGGCCTGTCCGGCTTCTCCTACGGTGCCGCGGACGTCAGCGGTTTCGCGGGCGGCCCGAGCGCGGACCTGTTGACGCGCTGGTTCGAGATCGGTGCCTTCTACCCCGTGTTCCGCGACCATTCCGCCAACGGTACGCCGCGGGTCGAGCCCTGGGTCGACGGGCCCGACCATCTCGCGATCCGCCGCCGCTTCATCGAGGAGCGCTACCGGCTGATGCCGTATCTGTATGCGCTGGCGGACCGTAACGCGCGGGCGGGCGATCCGATCATGCGGCCGGTCTTCTACGACTATCCCGAGGCGATGCAGTTCTCGTGCGACCAGTCGATCGCGTTCACGCTGGGCCGCGACCTGCTCGTCGCGCCACCGCCGCAGCTGGAATCGCCGCAAAGCTACGACGTGTGCCTGCCGGCGGGCGGCTGGTTCGATTACTGGACCGGCAAGCGCGTCGCGGGCGTTGCCTCGATCGGGTCGCAGGCGGTCCAGTCGGCCAGCCAGGCGACCGGGCAGGCGGTCGCGGTCGTCGACCGTATCAAGGAAGTGCCACGGCTCGATACGCTGCCGATCTTCGTCCGCGCCGGCACCATCCTATCACGCCAGGCGGTGACGCAGAGCACGAGCGAGGTGCCGGCGGGACCGCTGATGCTCGACGTTTATCCGGGCGAGGATTGCCAGGGCGTGCTATACGCCGACGACGGCCACAGCATGGCGTTCGAGAAGCAGGGCTATCTCCGCCAGACGATCCGCTGCACCGCGACCCCGACCGGGCTCAGCATCGCGTTCGAGGCGCGCGCGGGGCGCTATCCCGCCTGGTGGCGGCAAATCGCGGTGACCGTGCATGGCTGGACGGGCGAGGGCCGGGTGACGAATGCGGGGCGCGTGATCGACGGGCGGGCGGACGCATCGACGCAGACGCTGACCTTCACCGTCGCGGACCAGCCGCGGGCTGGCACGATCGCGGTCGCGCGGCGGTGATCGGCTGAGACGTCAGCCCGGTTCCTGCTCCGCGATATACGTCTTCGGGTCCTTGTCGACCGCCGCCACCCCGTCGACGTACCGCGCATCGAACGCCGCGAACTTGATGCCCGCTTTGTGGCGTTCGTCGGCGCTGGTGTGGCGGCGGTAATCGGTCATGCCCTGGCGTTCTTCCTCCGCCATGTGCTTGCTGTTCGCTTCGTTCGCTTTCTCGACCGCCTTGAACCAGGCGTCCGATCCGGTCCGTTCCTTCGCGACCGCGGCGGCGCTGTCGCGGATCTCGTTATGGTCCTCGATCGCGTCCTCGACCTCGTCCTTCATGCCGTCGGCGTCGCCCGCGCCCTCGCCGCGGCGGACGACGGTCGGGTAGAAGAAACGCTCCTCCGCCTCGGCATGCGTATCGAGCAGCTTGTGCAGCCGGCCCCATACCGTACCCAGCGACGCGGTATCCGCGCGGTCGATCTCCTCGATGATGCCGAACAATTTGCGCTGCTCGGCATGGTCGTCGAGGATCAGCTGACAGATATCCATGGATGCCTTCCCTGTTTGTCGGTGTCGTGAGGGCAACCGGTCGGTCGCCGATCTGTTCCATGGGTGGCAGGACTGACAATCGAGCCCATCTATGCGAAGGCCCATCGAAACATATCCGAGGAACCTGTTATGCGCACCATCGACCATCTGATTGCGGGCCATGGCGGCGGCGGTGGTGGCGCGCGCCTGGGCGACGTGTTCGATCCGAACACCGGTCAGGTGCAGGCGAGCGTCACGCTGGGCACGCAGGCCGACCTCGACCGCGCGGTGGCGGCGGCGCAGGCGGCGCAGCCCGGCTGGGCGGCGACCAACCCGCAGCGGCGCGCGCGGGTGATGTTCCGGTTCAAGGAGCTGGTCGAGGCGAACATGGACGATCTCGCGCATCTGTTGTCGTCCGAACACGGCAAGGTGATCGCGGACAGCAAGGGCGACATTCAGCGCGGGCTGGAGGTGATCGAGTTCTGCTGCGGCATCCCGCACATCCTGAAGGGCGAATATACCCAAGGGGCGGGGCCGGGGATCGACGTCTATTCGATGCGCCAGCCGCTGGGGATCGGTGCGGGGATCACCCCGTTCAACTTCCCCGGCATGATCCCCTTGTGGATGTCCGGCGTCGCGATCGCGACGGGCAACGCGTTCATCCTGAAGCCGAGCGAGCGCGATCCGTCGGTGCCGGTTCGGCTGGGCGAGCTGTTCCTGGAAGCCGGGCTGCCCGAGGGCATCCTGCAAGTGGTGCACGGCGACAAGGAGATGGTCGACGCGATCCTCGATCATCCGGCGATCG
>CAXTVB010000031.1:0-8209 GCA_964247555.1 uncultured Sphingomonas sp.
CCAGCGACCCCTCGCGCGCGCGGTCGTCGTCGATCCGCGCGCGCGCCTGCGCCAGATCGGCGAGGCGGCGTTCGGTCGTCGCCTTGTCGGTGCGCAGCGTCGACAGCCGGTGCCCCGCATCGCTCGCCCGGTCGCGCGCCGCCAGCGCAGCGGTGCGCGCGGTCGCCAGCGTTTCGGCGGCGCGGTGCTGGTCGGCAGCCGCGTCGCGACCGGCGTCGGCCGCCACGGCGACACGGGCTTCGGCAGCCTCCGCCTCGGCGCGCGCGGCCGCCGCCGCGGTCGCCGCCTCGCGCCAGCGCGCGAAGATCATCCGCGCCTCGGCGACGCGGATCTGGTCCGAGATCAGGCGATAGCGTTCGGCGGCGCGCGCCTGTCGCCGGAGCGCGGCGGCACGCGCGTCCTGGTCGGCGATCAGTTCGTCGAGGCGCGCGAGATTGACCTCGGTCGCGCGCAGTTTCTGTTCGGCATCGCGCCTGCGAACGTGCAGCCCGGCGATCCCCGCCGCTTCCTCCAGCATCGCGCGGCGATCGGCGGGCTTGGCGGCGATGACCGCGCCGATCCGCCCCTGGCTGACGAGTGCGGGCGAGTGCGCGCCGGTCGCGGCATCGGCGAACAGCAGGCCGACGTCCTTCGCGCGCACGTCGCGGCCGTCGATCCGGTAGGCGGAACCCGCGCCGCGTTCGATGCGGCGGACGATCTCGGTTTCCTCACCCGCGATTTCGGCGAGGATCGACACTTCCGCGAAATCGCGCGGCGGGCGGGTCGCGGTGCCGGCGAAGATGACGTCGTCCATACCGGCGCCGCGCAGCGATTTCGCGCTGCCCTCGCCCATGGTCCAGCGCAGGGCCTCGAGCAGGTTCGACTTGCCGCAACCATTGGGGCCGACGACGCCGGTGAGCCCCGGCTCGATCCGCAGATCCGCGGGTTCGACGAAGCTCTTGAAGCCGGCGATACGCAGTCGCTTGATCTGCATCGCCGGCCCCCCGTTCTTCGATGCTGCTTAACCGCTTTTCATCGTTCCCCTGCGAAAGCAGGAGCCCAGGGTTAACGAGGGACATCGCCTGCGACCCTGGGCTCCCGCGTTCGCGGGAGAACACTTGGCTACGCCCCCGCCGCCTTCAGCGATTGCTCGACATCGGGCCAGACGAACCCGTCGATCTTCTTGCCGTTGATGTAGAAGCTGGGCGTGCTCGTGACGTTGTACGGCGCGCGGCCGGCGTCATCCATGATCTTCGTGATCTCGTCGATCGCCTTCTGGTCGTTCAGGCAGGCACGCGCCTTCGCCTCCGGCAGGCCGCGTTGCTTCATGAAGTCGACGAAGCCCATATACTCGGCCCAGCCATTGGCGATCGCGGGCCCGGACGCGTTGGCCAGCTTCTGCTGGAGCGCGGCGGTCGCGGTCTGGTCCTGCAGCTTCTCCTCGAACGGAGCCTGCCCCTGGTACATCGCCTCCAGTACCGGAAAGAAGGTCGCCGTGCCGACGCAGCGGCCGAGCAGGCTGGCGGGCAGGTCGGGCGGGCCATGGACGAGGAACTCGCGGAATTCGTAGGAGACCTTGCCGCTCTTCACATAGGTGTTCTGGAGCGGCTGCATCCCCGAGCGGCCGAACGCGCCGCAGGTCGGGCAGGTGCGCGACCCGTATTCCAGCAGTTTGATGGGCGCATCGGGGTTGCCGATGACATAGCCGCCCTCGGGGGTTTTCGACACCACCTGCAACCAATCCTGGCCCTTTGGCGCGGCGACCGCGGCCACGGGGCTGGCGGGTGCGCTCGGCGTGTCGGCTCCCTTGCTGCACGCCATCAGCGCCAGCGGTAGCAACAACAACGATAACAGCGATTTCATGCCCATACTCCGAGAGATATTCATTTGGCGCCGGTCGCGACCAGCGCCGGCTGCAACGTCGCCCAGTTCGCGCCCGTCACCATCTTGGCATTGACGAAAAACGCCGGGGTGCCGGCGACGCCCGCAGGGACACCGGCGGTCATCGCCGTGATCCGGTCGAGCTCGGCCTGATCGGCATAGCAGGCGTCGATACGCGCATCGGTCAGCCCGTGCGCCTTGCCGATCGCGGTCAGCCCGGCCCCGTCGGCATAGGCGCGCAGCTGCGCCAGCGTCGGGTACATCTGGAGCCTTGCGCCGTTGGTCTGCTGGAAATCGATCGCACGCTCGAGCCATTGGGGCTGCTGCGCGAAGATGGCGTGGTTCATGGCGACGAAGCCGGTCGGCGGCGCGCAATGCGCCAGCACCGCGGCGGCCAGGTCGATCCGATCGCGGATCAGGTTGCGGACTTCCCAGCTGGTCGATCCCGACTTCACCATCTGGTGCAGCAGCGCGGTTTCGGATTCAGCGACGAACGCGGCGCAATGCGGGCAGGTATAGCTGGCATATTCCACCAGCTTCACCTTCGCCGCCGGATTGCCGACGACATAGGCGCCCGACGGCAGCTTCACGACATGCGCGCTCCAGTCGCGCACCGGCGCGGCGGCGGTCAGCGCGGCGAACCCCAGCATCACGAACACCAGGCGGAACAATCGCGTCATCATCCGATCCTCGGCAATCCATTGGACGCGGCGACCCCCGCCGCGAGCGATTCGAGCACCGCCTTCAATTCGGGATCGGCGATCCCGCGCAGGCTCTGGCCCATCTCGACCGGCATCGGCGCCGGCGTCCGCACCGCGCGGCGCGGGATCTTTACGGGCGGTTCGCCCTGGCGGATCGCGACGCGCGCAACCGCGGCATAGCCGAAGAAGCGGTTGACCCGCTCGACCAGTTCGGGGGCGATATGCTGCATCATCGGCGCGTGCGCACCGGCGACGACGAGCGTCAGCACGCCGTCCTGCTTCGATCCATGCGGGAAGCGGATCGATTCGGGCGCGCTGACCGCGGCGAAGCGTTCGCCGACGATCTCGGTCCAGCGGCTGACGATCGAGGATTGCACGAAGCCGAACTTGCGGAACGCCGCGCCGCCGATCGCGGGCAGCAATTCGGCGACGGCACGCGACCGGTTCGCGCGCTGGGGCTCGGATTGGCCGGGGGAGACGCGGACGCGCTTGCTCATCGCGGGCGTCATGCCATAGCCGATGCGTGGACGCCAAGCGCTCTTCGACGGACATGGGCGTCGCCGACCGGCTGCTCGCCTGGTACGACGTCCATGCCCGCGATTTGCCCTGGCGCTATCCGCCCGGGATCCCGGCGGATCCCTACCGCGTCTGGCTGTCCGAGGTGATGTTGCAGCAGACGACGGTCGCCGCGGTCGCGCCTCGCTTCGCCGCCTGGGTCGCGCGCTGGCCGGATGTCGCGAGTCTCGCGGCGGCGGACGAATCGGACGTGATGGCGGCGTGGGCGGGGCTCGGCTATTATGCCCGCGCCCGCAACCTGGTGAAGGCGGCGCGCGCGGTGGTCTCGGAGCATGATGGCGCGTTTCCCGCAACCGAGGCGGGGCTGGCGACCCTGCCGGGGCTGGGCGCCTATACCGCCGCGGCGGTGGCGGCGATCGCGTTCGGCGAGCGGGCGGTGGTGGTCGACGCGAATGTCGAGCGCGTCGTGGCGAGGGTGTTCGCGATCGATACGCCGCTTCCCGCGGCGCGACCCGCGATCCGGGCGGCGGCGGATCTGATCACGCCCGTCCTACGCGCGGGGGATTTTGCGCAAGGAATGATGGACCTCGGTTCCGGCCTCTGCACCGTCCGCAAGCCGCGCTGCCTGCTGTGCCCGATCGCCCGGGACTGCCGCGGGCGCGCCGAAGGCGACCCCGAACGCTTGCCGGTGAAGCGCGCCAAGGCCCCCAAGCCGCAGCGCCACGGCACCATATTCTGGCTGGCGCGCGAGGATCGCGTGCTGCTGGTCACGCGCCCCGCCAAGGGCCTGCTCGGCGGCATGCGCGCACTGCCGACCGGACCATGGACCGACATGCCCCCCGGACTGGAGGGTGCGCCTGTTCGGGCCGAATGGCGGATGCTGGACGCGCACGTCGCGCATGGCTTCACGCATTTTGACCTCGATCTGCGGCTTGCGATGGCCGTGGCGGCGGGTCATGAGGCGGACGCGATCGAAGGCGAATGGTGGCCGGTGGACGATCTGGCGGCGGCGGGCCTGCCGACCGTTTTCGCCAAGGCGGCGACCGCGATGAGGAGAGGCTGATGAAAACGCTATACGGATTGGGCGCCGCCGGCACCGCCGCCCTGCTGGCCGTGGCGGCCTTCGCCGGGCAGGTCGCGACCCCGCATACCCCGCTGCCCGTGCCGCGGATGCCGGTGCCGACCGCCGCCATCCTCCCCGCGACGCAGGCGCTCCTCGACGGCTATGTCGCGGACGGCAAGATGCCCGGCATCGTCGGCGCATTCGGCGCGGGCGACGGTCCCACCCGGTTCGTCAGCGCCGGCCATGTCGCCGCCACGCCCGGCGCGCCGGATGCCGGTCCCGACACGCTGTGGCGCGTCTATTCGATGACCAAGCCCGTCACCGCGACCGCGGCGATGATCCTGATCGAGGAGGGCAGGATCGGCCTCGACGATCCGGTCGGCAAATACATCCCCGCCTTCGCGCACATGCGCGTCCTGACCAGCCCCGATACCAGCCTCGACAGCCGCCCCGCGATGCGGCCGATCACGATCCGCAACCTGCTGACCCACACCGCCGGCCTCGGCTACAACATCATCACCAAGGGACCGTTGCTGAAGGAATATGAGCGGCTCGGCATCCTGCCCGCGGCGGTGAACGCGGATATGGAAGTCAAGATGCGCACCGTGCGGCCGAAGACGCTCGCCGAATTCGCCGACCGCGTCGCGACGCTGCCGCTGATCGCGGAGCCGGGCACGAAATGGAGCTATTCGATCGGCCTGGACGTGATGGGCCGCGTGATCGAGGTCGCGTCGGGCATGCCGTTCGATACCTTCGTCGACACCCGCATCTTCGCGCCGCTGAAGATGCGCTCCAGCTTCTGGCAGGTACCCGCGGGCGAGGCCGGGCGGCTGGCGACCAATTACGCCTTTGTCGGCCAGACGATGGCCCCTGTCGATCCCGCCGCGACGTCGGTCTTCCTGCAGAAGCCCAGCTTCCCGTACGGCGGCGCGGGGCTCGTGATGTCGGCGCGCGATTACGACCGGTTCCTCCACATGCTGCAGGATGCAGGATCGCTCGACGGCGTCCGCATCGCGAAGGCGGAGACGATCCGTCTCATGATGTCCAACCTGTTGCCCGCAGGCGTCACCTTCACGCAGGTCGCACCGGGCACGGGGGGCACCAATGCGCCCGTGCCGCTGGGCTTCGGCGCCGGCGGATCGGTGTACCTCGCGGACAAGCCCGGCGGCCCGTCCAAGGGCACCTATGGCTGGGGCGGCGCGGCCGGCACGATCGCCTGGGTCGATCCGGTCAAGCAAACCCGCGGTACCGTCATGGTCAATTACTTCCCATCGGATCAGTGGCCGATCCGTACCGAGATCCCCGCCGCCCTGCTCAAGGACATGGCGCGGTTCCGGCGATGAGCGCCCCCGGCTTCACGGGCAGTCCGCTCGACCGCGCCGACGCCGTCCGCCACGACGCCGACGCCTTCGCCGCGGCGGCAAGCGACTGGCGCGCGAGGCTGCTGAAGCTCGATGGGCTGATGCCCGAGGTCGCGCCCGACGGAACCCTGGTGTGGACGACGCTGGCCGATGCCGGCGACGACGCCGTGCTGGTCCTGCTCGGGCTGATCGACGGTCGCCCGCATTTCGCCGCATGGCTGCCGGACCGCGCGAAGGGTTCGGCGACTCCGATGCGCAGCCCGGCGATGACCGCGGCGCTGTCGCTGCTCCGTCCCGAAGAAGCGTCGACCTATGCCGCCGCGCGCAGCGTGCTGGACTGGCACGACCGCCACCGCTTCTGCGCGAATTGCGGGACCGCGACCGATGTCGTCAAGGCCGGCTGGGCGCGCAAATGCGGCCATTGCGGCGCGGAACATTTCCCCCGCGTCGACCCCGTCGTCATCATGATCGCCGAACATGACGGCCGTGCTTTGCTGGGGCGCGGGAAGAACTGGCCGGCGGGGCGCTACTCGGCGCTTGCCGGGTTCCTGGAGCCGGGCGAGTCGATCGAGGAAGCCGTCGCACGCGAAATCCGCGAGGAGGCGGGCGTGGCGGTCGGCACGGTGCGCTACGTCGCCAGCCAGCCCTGGCCGTTTCCCTCGTCGTTGATGATCGCGTGCATCGGCGCGGCGACGGACGACGTGCTGACGGTCGATCACAACGAACTGGAGGACGCGATCTGGGTCGCGCGCGAGGACGTCCGGCGCGTGCTGGCGGGCGAGGATGGGCCGTTCATCGCGCCGCCGCCCTATGCGATCGCGTTCACGCTGCTGACGGAATGGGCGGCGGGGTAACGCGCCGACACATCCAGCCCTCCTTGTGCTCCTGCGCACGCAGGAGCCCAGGATACCGGGCGAGGACCTACATGACCCTGGGCTCCTGCGTTCGCAGGAGAACAAGGCGATTTAGGCATATCTGACCATCAGCGCCCAAAAGGCCACGGCCCCCGAAGGAAACGCTATGAGCAAGAAAGCCTTTAGTCCCGCGTTGCAGGATGCGGAGAGCAGGCCCCTTTGGATCTAATGCTTGGGAATCGTCCATTTGATGGAGCCGTCTTTCGAGGCAGTCATTTGCGGCTCAGCGTAAGACGATCTTTTAGCCACCATGCAGGTTTGAGCGTCGAGTTCAGAATAACCGCTGGATTTCGTGATCGTACAGGCCGTCAAGTGCCCGTCGGGGCCGTACTCCGCATGATAACGAACTTCACCCTCGTGGTTCATCCGTATGGCCAGAGCGGGATAATCGTCACGCGGAACCTGGGCGTCGGCGGTTCCAATCATCAGAAGTGATGCCATCACTGCGCATAACTTCATTCTCATATGATCCCAACCGCCCTACGCTTCGCAACCAAGGTTGATCTAACAGCGGCAAGATGACGATTGGATGACCATTATTGGCGAAACAGCAAGCTCCAACCCCGCTCTCGCAAAGTTGGATTTTCCGTGCGACGCCGTCGGGTATGCCCGCCACTCCAACCCCGACGCACGCGATTGCTGAAACCGCAATCGTTCACACGGGGGCGTTTCCGGCGGCGACGTGGCGTCCACTTCGTCCACTTCCGAATGCGTTTGGTGCAATCGTCGTCCGCGAATCACCCTCGCGCCCGCGCCTGCGGATAGGTCCCCAGCAGCCGCACCCATTTCGAATGGAAGGCCAGTTCCTCGATCGCGCGGTCGAACCCCGCGTCGCCCGGCTTCCCGTCCACGTCCGCGTAGAATTCGGTCGCCGCGAAGGTGCCGCCGCGCTGGTAGCTTTCCAGCTTCGTCATGTTGACGCCGTTGGTCGCGAAGCCGCCCATCGCCTTGTACAGGGCGGCGGGGACGTTCTTCACCTCGAAGATCAGGCTGGTCATCCACGGCCCCGCGCCGATTGCCGGCTTGCCGCCGCGCGCCAGCGTCACGAAGCGGGTCATGTTGTGGTCCGCATCCGCGATGTCGGTCGCGAGCAGGTGCAGCCCGTAGGTTTCGGCGGCGGCGGGCGGCGCGAGCGCGGCGATCGCCGGGTCGCCGATCTCCGCCACCATTGCGGCGGCTCCCGCGGTGTCGGGATAGGCGACGGGGGCGATGCCGTGCGCTTTCAGCCAGTGGCGACATTGGCCCAGCGCCTGGGGGTGGCTCATCGCCTCGCGCACGTCGTCGCGGGTGCCGATGCCCATCAGCGCGTGGCGGATCGGCAGGAAATGCTCGCCGGTGATGACCAGCCCCGATTCGGGCAGCAGGAAATGCATGTCCGCGACGCGGCCGTGGAGCGAATTCTCGATCGGGATGATCGCGCAGTCCGCGCGGCCGTCCTTCACCGCGTCGATCGCGTCGGCGAAGTCGAAGCAGGGCAAGGGCAGGCCGTCGGGGAACGCCTGGACCGCGGCGACATGGCTGTTCGCCCCCGGCGCGCCCTGGAACGCGACGGTGCGTTCGGGCGCGACGGCGGCGGCCTTGGTCATCGCGGCGACGATGGGGCGGGCGGGGGCGGCGAAGTTTTCCACGGGGGCGCAGCGTTACGCATGGCGGTGCCCGATGAGCAAGCGCGCTTGCGGAGACTTCGCGGCTTTTCTATGGGAATGACACTTCATACCGGGGCAGGCTGACAGAATGGACAATCGGAAAAACACGCTCGCGGCCTGGGTGCTGGCGGGTTGCGGGGTGGCGCTA
>CAXTVB010000031.1:8219-15526 GCA_964247555.1 uncultured Sphingomonas sp.
GATCGTGGGCACCAAGGTCTACGATACCGGGCGCCCCGAAAAGATGGGCTACGCGATCGAAGGCGTCGAGGATGCGGGCGGCGGCGGCGAGGCCGCGGCGATCCCCGTCGCGTCGCTGCTGCCGACCGCGGACGCGGCCAAGGGTGCGGAAGTGTTCAAGAAATGCGCCGCTTGCCACACGATCAATTCGGGCGGCGCGAACGGCATCGGACCGAACCTGTACGCGACGCTGGGCGAGGCGATCGGCCAGGGCAAGGCGGGCTTCGCCTTTTCCGACGCGCTGAAGGGCGTGGGCGGGACGTGGGACTTCGAGAAGATGAACGCGTGGCTGACGAGCCCACGCAAATTCGCGGCTGGGACGAAGATGACCTTCGCCGGGCTGTCGAGCCCGCAGGACCGCGCGAACGTGCTGCTGTACATCAATCAGCAGGGATCGAACCTGCCGCTCCCCGCCGCACCGGCGGCGGGCGCGAAGCCGGCGGCGGATGCGAAGGCAGGTGGCGCGGCGCCGACCGGAAGCACCGCAGCGCCCGGTGCGAAGAGCGCGGTGGACGCGGTCGCGACCGATCGCCGCAGCGCGACCGGCGATATCGCCAATACCGGCACCCCGGCCTCCGGCGCGCCGTCGATCGATCCGGAAGCGGCCCGGCGCGGGGCGAAGGTGGGCAAGTAATTCGATCGGAGGCGTCGCCCTCACCCTCCCGGGGCTTGCGCCCCTCCTTCCCTCTCCCGATGGGAGAGGGAGAGAAGCCGAAGGCGGCGATGGTGAGGGTGAGGGCCGCGGACTTCGCGTCAGCCCTTCGCCGCCCGCTCCTGGTAGAATCGCTGTACCGCGGCCCAGGCCTCCTCGGCCGTCTCGACGAAGGTGAAGATCCCCAGGTCGCGCTCGCTGACGACCCCTTCCTCGACCAGCGCCTCGAAATTCACGACCCGCTCCCAGAAGGCGCGGCCTACCAGCAGGACCGGGATCGGTTCGATCTTCCCCGTCTGGATGAGCGTCAGCAGCTCGAACAGTTCGTCGAACGTCCCGAACCCGCCGGGGAATGCGGCCAGCGCCCTGGCGTGCAGCAGGAAGTGCATCTTCCGGAGCGCGAAATAGTGGAATTGCATCGACAGCGACGGCGTGACGTAGGGATTGGGCGCCTGTTCGTGCGGCAGGACGATGTTCAGCCCGATCGATTCCGCGCCGACGTCCGCCGCACCGCGGTTCGCCGCCTCCATGATCGACGGGCCGCCGCCCGAACACACGACGAACTGGCGATTGCCGCCGTCGTCCCGCGGCAACACGCTGACGATCCGCGCCAATTCGCGGGCCACCTCGTAATAGCGGGACTTCTCGACGAGCCGCTCGGCGATCTTCCTTGCCTTGTCGTCGGTCGCCAACGCCAGCAGCGCCTCGGCCTTGGCGGGTTCGGGAATGCGGGCCGACCCGTAGAAGACGAAGGTCGACGCGATCTTCGCCTCGTCCAGCAGCAATTGCGTCTTCAGCAGCTCGAGCTGGAAACGGACCGGGCGCAGATCCTCTCGCAGCAGGAAGTCCATGTCCTGGAAAGCGAGGCGATAGGCCGGATTGTCGGTCTGCGGCGTGCTGATCCCGCGCTTGGCGGAGGCGGCGTCCTCACCGGCCGGAGCGAAGACGCGAGCGGGTATCCGAGTGTCGTTCATCCGGGGCTGGTAGAGCATCTGACGAAGCGGCGCTAGCGACAGAAATGCGCGCCATCATCCTCCAGATGCAGATGGTTCGCATGCGCCGCATTGTAATCCGGGCTGAGCACGGTGCCGAAGCGCTTGCAGGCCGATGCGCGGATCGTCTGCAGAAAGGCATGGACCTGGAGATCGGTGCTGTTCCAGTCGTGCAGGATCGTCACGCGCCGCCCGTCCTTCAGCACGACGCCACCGATATCGACCGCATTGGCGATGGCGTGGCCGGACCGCCTGCCGGCGTTGCGTTCGGAGCCGACGACGTTGCGGCAGGCATAGCTGCCGAAGGTATCGACGCGCGCCACTTCGCTGCCGAGCATCTGGTACGCGGCCGGCGCGACGGCGTTGCGCACCCACCCCACGAAAGCGCGCGCCTCGCCGCAGCGCACGTTGGTCAGGCCGGTGACGGGCACGCCGATATCGCCGAGCCGCACCGTGCCGAGCGTGGCGCAGCCATTGCCATAGTCGTGATCCCCGATCGGCGCGAAGCGGACGCCCAGCCGCGTCAGGTCGGCGTAGCAAGCATGGGTCTGCCCGGCGGATGGACCGGCAACGGAGCGCGGCCGTGGTGCGGTGGGGCGTTCGACTTGACCACAACCGGTAAGGAGCAGGGTCACCACCACCGTGATGCCGGACTTGATCCGGCATCCATTGCTCCGCGAGCGCCACATCCGTGGATTGTGCGGCACGATGGACCCCGGCACAAGGCCGGGGTGACGAGGACTTGTGTCGCAGCGACAATCTGCCTTGCCACTGCGTCCACCCCTCCCTAGAGCCGTCGACGGGCCACGCTGTCCCAACGCAGCGCGTGCTCTCTGTGAGGAGAGATACATTGACGGATACGCTTACCGCCCCGACTCCGGGAGCGACGACGAAGCCTGCGACGAAGCCGGCTCGACCCTATTTTTCCAGCGGTCCCTGCGCCAAGCCCCCGGGCTGGGACGCGGCAAAGCTAGCGACCGCGTCGCTCGGTCGGTCGCACCGGTCGAAGATCGGCAAGCAGCGCCTCCAATATTGCATCGACCTGATGCGCGAGGTGCTGAAGCTTCCCGACACGCACCGCATCGGCATCGTCCCCGGATCCGACACCGGTGCGTTCGAAATGGCGATGTGGACGCTGCTCGGCGCGCGCGGCGTGACCACGATGGCGTGGGAGAGCTTCGGCGAGGGCTGGGTGACCGATGCGGTCAAGCAGCTGAAGATCGACCCCGTCGTCGTTCGTGCCGATTACGGCCAGTTGCCCGATCTGCACGCCGTCGACTGGTCGACCGACGTGCTGTTCACCTGGAACGGCACCACCAGCGGTGTACGCGTGCCGCATGCCGACTGGATTCCCGACACGCGCGAAGGGCTGAGCATCGCCGACGCCACGTCGGGCGTGTTCGCCTATGACATCGATTGGGCGAAGATCGATGTCGCGACGTTCAGCTGGCAGAAGGTGCTGGGCGGCGAGGGCGCGCACGGCGTCCTGATCCTCGGGCCGCGCGCCGTCGAGCGGCTGGAAAGCTACACCCCCGCCTGGCCGCTGCCGAAGGTCTTCCGGCTGGTATCCAAGGGCAAGCTGACCGAGGGCGTGTTCAAGGGCGAGACGATCAACACGCCGTCGATGCTGGCGGTCGAGGACGCGATCTTCGCGCTCGAATGGGCCAAGGGCCTGGGCGATGGCGGGCTGATCGCGCGCTCGGATGCCAATGCGGCGGCCCTGGATCAGATCGTGGCGGAACGCGACTGGCTGGGGCATCTCGCCGCCGATCCTGCGTCGCGGTCGAAGACCAGCGTGTGCCTGACCGTCGATGGTGCCGACGAGGCGTTCATCAAGGCGATGGCGTCGGCGCTGGAGAAGGAAGGCGCGGCCTACGACGTCGCGGGCTACCGCGACGCGCCGCCGGGCTTGCGCATCTGGTGCGGCGCGACCGTGGATACCGCGGATATCGTGGCGCTCGGGCCGTGGCTCGACTGGGCCTATGCGGTGGCGAAGGCCTCTTAACCCCTTTCCCTCTTCCATCGTCACCCCGGCCTCGAGCCGGGGTCCCGCTTCTTCGGCCCGCTGCGAATAGCGGGACCCCGGGTCAAGCCCGGGGTGACGGCTAGACTCCAGGATGAACCAAAATGCCAAAAGTCCTCATCTCCGACAAAATGGACCCTCGCGCCGCCCAGATCTTCCGCGAACGCGGGGTCGAAGTCGACGAGATCACCGGTAAGACCCCCGAAGAGGTCATCGCGATCATCGGCGACTATGACGGCCTCGCGATCCGTTCCTCGACCAAGGTGACGAAGGCGATCCTCGATGCCGCGACCAATTTGAAGGTCGTCGGCCGCGCCGGCATCGGGGTCGACAATGTCGATATCCCCGCGGCGTCCGCGAAGGGCGTCGTCGTCATGAACACGCCGTTCGGCAACTCCATCACCACCGCCGAACATGCGATCGCGCTGATGTTCGCACTCGCCCGCCAGCTGCCGGAGGCGGATGCCAGCACCCAAGCGGGGAAGTGGGAGAAGAACCGCTTCATGGGCGTCGAGCTTACGTCGAAGACGCTGGGGCTGATCGGCGCGGGCAATATCGGTTCGATCGTCGCCGACCGGGCGCGCGGCCTGAAGATGAAGGTCGTCGCGTTCGATCCCTTCCTGACCCCGGAACGCGCGATCGAGATGGGGGTGGAGAAGGTCACGCTCGACGATCTGCTCGCGCGCGCCGATTTCATCACGCTTCATACGCCGCTGACCGACCAGACGCGCAACATCCTGTCGGCGGAAAATCTGGCGAAGACGAAGAAGGGCGTGCGGATCATCAACTGCGCGCGTGGCGGGTTGATCGACGAGGCGGCGTTGAAGGCGGGGCTCGACAGCGGTCATATCGGCGGCGCGGCGCTCGACGTGTTCGTGAGCGAACCGGCCAAGGATTCGCCGCTGTTCGGTACGCCCAATTTCGTCAGCACCCCGCATCTGGGCGCGTCCACGACCGAGGCGCAGGTCAACGTCGCGATCCAGGTTGCCGAGCAGATGGCGGATTTCCTCGTGTCGGGCGGCGTCACCAACGCGCTCAACATGCCCAGCCTCTCCGCCGAGGAAGCGCCCAAGCTGAAGCCGTACATGGCGTTGGCGGAAAAGCTCGGTTCGCTCGTCGGCCAGCTTTCGCGCGGGTCGATCGATCGTATCTCGGTGCACAGCGAGGGCGCGGCCGCCGAACTGAACGCCAAGCCGATCACGAGCGCGGTCCTCGCCGGTTTCCTGCGCACCCAGACCGCGACGGTGAACATGGTCAACGCGCCGCTGCTGGCCCGAGACCGCGGACTGGAGGTGCGCGAGGTGCGCACCGAGCGCGAGGGCGATTACCACACGCTGCTGCGCGTCGCAGTGCGCACCGAGGACGGCGAGCGTTCGGTCGCGGGGACTTTGTTCGGCGACCAGGCGCCGCGGCTCGTCGAGCTGTTCGGGATCAAGGTCGAGGCCGATCTGGCGGGTCCGATGCTGTATGTCGTCAACGTCGATGCGCCGGGCTTTATCGGCCGGCTGGGTACGACCCTCGGCGAGGCGGGGGTGAATATCGGGACCTTCCATCTCGGCCGGCGTTCGGCGGGTGGCGAAGCGGTATTGTTGCTGTCGGTCGACGAGGCGGTGACGGGGGACTTGCTGACGAAGGTCCGCGCGCTGCCGGGGGTGAAGACCGCGACCGGGCTGGTGTTCTAGTTCTTGAATTCCTCCCCGCTTGGCGTGCAGGGGGACCGCTCGCGAAGCGAGTGGCGGAGGGGTTCACCGCGAGCGAACCGCTGGTGGCGCGCCCCCTCCACCAGCTTCGCTGGTCCCCCTCCCGGTAAACGGGGAGGAATTGCGTTGCGCGTCCACCGCGCTATCAGTCCCCCGATGACCGCACTTCTCCCTCAGGGTTTCCACGACCGCCTGCCCCCCTTCGCCGATGCCGCGGCGGCGGTGGAGGCGCGGGTGCTCGAGGCCGCGCGCCTCTACGGATATGAGCGCGTCGATCCGCCGCTCGCCGAATTCGCCGAAGCGCTGGGCGCGCGATTGAAGACGGGCGGCCTGGCGGATGCGGTGCGCTTCGTCGATCCGGTCAGCCAGGCGACGCTTGCGATCCGCCCCGACTTGACCGCGCAGGTGGCGCGGATCGCCAGCGCGCGGATGGGGCACCACCCGAGGCCGGTGCGGCTGTCCTACGCGGGTACCGTTCTGAAACTGCGGGCAAGCGAATTGTCGCCGGCGCGCGAATCGCGGCAGATCGGCGCGGAGCTGATCGGGCTGGATTCGGTCACGGCGGCGGCGGAAGTCGTCGGCGTCGCGGTCGACGCGCTGGTCGCGGCGGGCGCGCAGGACGTGTCGATCGACTTCACGCTGCCCGACCTGGTGGATACGCTCGCAGCCGGGCCGTTCCCCGTCGCTGCGGCGCAGATCGGTGCCTTACGCGAACGACTGGACGCCAAGGATGCCGGCGGCGTCGCGGCGATCGCGCCCGCCTATCTGCCGCTGATCGAGGCGGCAGGACCGTTCGACGCCGCGGTCGATCGGTTGCGCCGGTTCGACACGGGTGGGGCGCTGACAAGCCGGCTCGATGCACTGGTCGCGATCGCGTCGGGATTGGGCGACCGCGTCACGTTGACGCTCGACCCGACCGAACGGCACGGGTTCGAATACCAGACCTGGCTTGGCTTCTCGCTATTCGCCGGGGGGGCCTCGCGCGAGGTGGGGCGGGGCGGGACTTATACCATCGTGCACGAGGGCGGCAGCGAGGAACCCGCGACGGGCTTTTCGCTGTTCGCCGATCTGCTCGCGGGCGGCGCGCAATCGGTCGAACGGCTACGACTGTTCGTGCCACTGGGTACCGCACCGCAGGAAAGTGCGGCGATGCGTCAGGTCGGCTGGGTAACGGTCGCGGCGCTGGAGGACGGCGATACCCCCGATGCGCAATTGTGCACGCATGTCCTGACCGGCGGCGTCGCCCGGCTGTTCGGCGATTGACACCCCGGGGGCGCAGCCGCTAGCGCGCGCCTCGCATCACTGAACCATCCGCGCGTCGAGCCCTGTCGAAGGGCGCGCGGGTCCGTCCGGCAGGCGGAGACGTGTATTCATGGCGAACGTAGCAGTCATTGGCGCGCAATGGGGCGACGAGGGCAAGGGCAAGATCGTCGATTGGCTGGCCAGCCGCGCCGACATGGTCGTGCGCTTCCAGGGCGGACATAACGCGGGGCACACGCTGGTCGTCGGCGACAAGACGTACAAGCTGTCGCTGCTGCCCTCGGGCCTCGTCCGCGGGACGCCGTCGGTGATCGGCAACGGCGTCGTGCTCGATCCCTGGGCGCTGCGCGACGAAATCGCGCGGCTGGGCGAACAAGGCGTCGTCGCGACTCCGGACGTGCTGCGCATCGCGGACAATTGCGCGCTGATCCTGCCGTTTCACCGCGATCTCGACGGTCTGCGCGAGGATGCGAGCGGCGCGGGCAAGATCGGGACGACCCGGCGCGGGATCGGGCCGGCGTATGAGGACAAGGTCGGTCGGCGCGCGATCCGGGTTTGCGACCTCGCGCATTTGGACGGGCTGGACGCGCAGCTCGACCGGCTGACCGCGCATCACGACGCGCTGCGCGCCGGGGTCGGCC
>CAXTVB010000032.1:0-5332 GCA_964247555.1 uncultured Sphingomonas sp.
CGACCGCGTCGAAGCTCTACGACGCCTTCATCGGCACCGATGCCGAGCAGATCGAGATCAACCCGCTCGCGGTGACCGACGACGGCAAACTGATGGTCCTCGACGCCAAGGTCGCGTTCGACGGCAACGCCATGTTCCGCCACAAGGACCTGCTCGCGCTGCGCGACGAGACCGAGGAGGATCCGGCCGAGCTGGAGGCGTCGAAATACGACCTCGCCTATATCAAGCTCGACGGCGACATCGGCTGCATGGTCAACGGCGCGGGCCTGGCCATGGCGACGATGGACATCATCAAGCTGAACGGCATGTTCCCGGCGAACTTCCTCGACGTCGGCGGCGGCGCGAACAAGGAGAAGGTGACGGCGGCGTTCAAGATCATCCTGGGCGATCCGAACGTGAAGGGCATCCTGGTCAACATCTTCGGTGGCATCATGCGCTGCGACATCATCGCCGACGGCATCGTCGCGGCGGCGAAGGAAGTGAATCTGAGCGTACCGCTTGTCGTTCGGCTCGAGGGTACCAATGTCGAGAAGGGCAAGGAGATCCTCGCGAATTCGGGCCTGGCGATCGTCCCCGCGAACGACCTGGGCGATGCCGCGAAGAAGATCGTCGCCGAGGTGCAGAAGGCGGCTTGAAACACTTCGTCACCCCGGACTTGATCCGGGGTCCATCGACCCACAGGCGTTTCGCTCGCGGATGGATGGATGCCGGATCAAGTCCGGCATGACGATTTAGAGAGGATTGCGATGAAGGTATTGGTCCCCGTCAAGCGCGTGCTTGACTACAATGTGAAGCCTAGAGTGAAGGCGGACGGGACGGGCGTCGATCTGGCGAACGTCAAGATGAGCATGAACCCGTTCGACGAGATCGCGGTCGAGGAGGCGATCCGGCTGAAAGACAAGGGCGTGACGGAAATCGTCGTCGTGTCGATCGGCGAGCAGAAAAGCCAGGAGACGCTGCGCACCGCGCTCGCGATGGGCGCCGATCGCGCTATCCTGGTCGTCAGCGAGGACAAGGTCGAACCGCTGGGCATCGCCAAGCTGCTCGCCAAGATCGTCGAGGAAGAGAAGCCCGACCTCGTGATCCTGGGCAAGCAGGCGATCGACGACGACAACAACCAGACCGGACAGATGCTGGCCGGCCTGCTCGGCTGGGGCCAGGGGACGTTCGCGTCCAAGGTCGAGATCGCCGACGGATCGGTTAACGTGACGCGCGAAGTCGATGGCGGGTCGGAGACCGATACGCTGAAGCTGCCTGCGATCATCACCACCGATCTGCGCCTCAACGAGCCGCGCTACGCCTCGCTGCCCAACATCATGAAGGCGAAATCCAAGCCGCTGGCGCAGAAGACGCCCGCCGATTTCGGCGTCGACGTGACGCCGCGGATCAAGACGCTGAAGGTCGTCGAACCCGCCAAGCGGACCGCGGGGATCAAGGTCGCCGATGTCGACGCGCTCGTCGACAAGCTCAAGTCCATGGGAGTCGCGAAGTGAAGACGCTCGTCTGGGTCGAACATGACGGCACCGCCGTCAAGGATGCCACGCTGTCCGCGGTGACCGCCGCGTCGAAACTGGGCGAGGTGCACCTGCTCGTCGCCGGGCAGGATGTCGGCGCCGTCGCGACCGAAGCCGCGAAGATCGCGGGCGTCGGCAAGGTGCATGTCGCGGACGATGCGGTCTTCGCGCATGCGCTGGCGGAAAATGTCGCGCCGCTCGTCGCCGAATTGATGGGACATCACGACGCGTTCCTCGCGCCGTCGACGACCAACGGCAAGAACATCGCGCCGCGCGTCGCCGCGTTGCTCGACGTCATGCAGATCAGCGACATCCTGTCGGTCGAATCGGACGATACGTTCACCCGCCCGATCTACGCGGGCAACGCGATCGCGACCGTCCAGTCGTCGGACGCGAAGAAGGTCATCACCGTTCGCGGAACCGCGTTCGAGAAGGCATCGCCCGAGGGCGGTGCGGGCACGATCGAGGCGGTGGCGTCGACCGGCGACAAGGGTCTGTCGACCTTCGCCGGGTCGGAGATCGCGAAGAACGAGCGACCCGAGCTGACGAGCGCGAAGATCATCGTGTCGGGCGGCCGCGCGCTGGGATCGGGCGAGAAGTTCCACGAACTGATCGATCCGCTGGCCGACAAGCTGGGCGCGGGCGTCGGTGCGTCGCGCGCGGCGGTCGATGCGGGTTACGCGCCGAACGATTATCAGGTCGGCCAGACGGGCAAGATCGTGGCCCCGGAAGTCTATGTCGCGGTCGGCATCTCGGGTGCGATCCAGCATCTGGCGGGGATGAAGGATTCCAAGACGATCATCGCGATCAACAAGGACGAGGACGCGCCGATCTTCCAGGTGGCGGACATCGGCCTGGTCGGCGATCTGTTCAAGCTGGTGCCGGAGTTGACGGAGAAGCTGTAGGCGCGCGGTCGTTGCTCAGATTGGGCAGCGACCGTCTCACGGTCCACGGGATCATATCAACCGCGGTGTTCTGCGATCGTCTTGACCAGTGCATCGATATTATCGCGGGCCGTCACCCGTTCCGCGATTACCAGTCCGCATCGACCGTTGACCATCACATATAGCCGGGTGCCGACAAACCGGACTGTCGAGATGGTCGTCCACTTATAGAACGTCGGCGTATCGGCAAGCAGTCCTTGAGGCGTGAAAGACAGGTAGATATCTCGACTCGTCTTGAGCGAACGCATCGCCGGCGCGATCGCGAAGATCCATATCGGTAGTATGCATCCTCCCCCGATCGATACGGGTCGAAGGGAGAAAGCCCGGCGAAAACCAGCATAAAGCCGACCGCCAATATCACCCAGCTTGTTATTTCGTCCGTCTGGCGCCGAGTGAAAAGCTGATGATGATCGACGCCCAGACGAGATCCCATCTCGTCAATGCGTAGGGTCCGATTCGTTCGAAACTCATGATGCATCCAGGACTGGCCGCAAGATGGCCGACGATGGCAGATGCCGTGCCCAACATCATATGGAATCGGTCCCCCTGAATGATCGCCACAACCCATCTCCACGTCGTCACCGGCGGCCCGGGCTCGGGCAAGACCACGCTCATCGACGCGCTCGCAGCGGCCGGCATCGCGACCAGCGCCGAAGTCGGTCGCGCGATCATCCGGGAGGAGATGGCGGTCGGCGGCACCGCGCTGCCCTGGCGCGATCACCGCGCCTTTGCCGATCGGATGGCGGGGCGCGAGGTCGCAGCGCATCAGGCGGCGCTGGCGACGGGCGAGCCCGTGGTGCTCGACCGCGGCGTGCCCGACGTCATCGCCTTCCTGCGCGTCTCCGGCATCGCGGTGCCGTCCGCGATCGATGCGGCGGCGCGGGCATGCCGGTACAATCCGCGCGTCTTTCTCGCC
This sequence comes from uncultured Sphingomonas sp., assembly GCA_964247555.1. Taxonomy (GTDB): domain Bacteria; phylum Pseudomonadota; class Alphaproteobacteria; order Sphingomonadales; family Sphingomonadaceae; genus Sphingomonas. The sequence continues at coordinate 3,375 of CAXTVB010000032.1, forward strand.
CCCTATTGGGACGCGATCTACACCGCCGATGCCGAGCGGCGACAGACCGCCGCCGAAGCCGCCGCGACGCAGGCGTTGATGGCGCAGACGTACCGCGATTACGGCTACACCCTCGTCAAGCTGCCCCGCCTGCCGGTCGCCGACCGCGTCTCCTTCGTGTCCGCACGGATCGGTTGAGGCGGTCGCTGCGTTCCTGCCCGACAGGAGAGGACCATGACCGACCAACCCAACAAACCCGGTGCCGAGGACAAGGACGGCACGCCCAAGCCCGCCGCGGAGCAACCCGCGGTCGAGAACCAGGGCAGCGTCACCCCGGAGGACTATCCCGACCAGGATCGCGGGAAGCTGGACGAGGCCGATCGCGGCGCGGACTGACCCGTGATCCGCCGTCGCCTCGTCGTCACCGGCCGTGTCCAGGGCGTGTTCTACCGCGACTGGTTCGTCGCGCAGGCACAGGGCATGGGGCTCGACGGCTGGGTGCGCAACCGCGCGGACGGCAGCGTCGAGGCGGTCGTGCAGGGGCCGAGCGAGGTGGTCGACCGCATCGCCCTGGGCGCGAAGGAAGGGTCGCCGGCGGCACGCGTGGCGAATGTGGCGGTCAGCGACGACGCGTCGGCCGAAACGCTGGTCGGGTTCGGCAAGCGCCCGACCGTCTGAATTACGCCTCGGGCGGTCGCGCGGGTATGGGATCGGGTATCGGTACCGGCGGCACGCCGCGCAGGACCAGCCCGATCACGAGCGCCAGCACCCCGGCACCGAGGCAGAAGCCGACGATCCCGGTCCAACCGTAGCGGCTCCAGGCGACGCCGCCCGCCGAGCCGAGGACGCTCGACCCGAGATAATAGAAGAACAGGTACAGCGCCGCCGCCTGGCCGCGCTGGCCGATCGCGCGGCGGCCGACCCAGGCGCTCGCGATCGAGTGCGCGCCGAAGAAGCCGATCGTGACGACGCCGATCCCGGCGACGAACAGGCCGAGCGGGCGCGCCGCGGTAAGCGTCGTGCCCGCGATCAGGATCGCGATCGGCACCCAGAACACGCGCCGTCGCCCGACGCGCCCGGCAAGCCCGCCGAACCACGCCGAACTCGCCGACCCCAGGATGTAGAGCAGGAACACCGCCCCCACCGCCGCCTGGCTGAGCGCATAGGGCGGCGCGAGCAGGCGGAAACCCGCATAATTATAGACCGTGACGAAGACGCCCATGAGCAGGAACGCCTCCGCATAGAGCAACGGCAGCGCGCGGTCGGCGAACAGGCGGGCGCTTTGCGCGAACGCCGCGCGCGGCGGCAGGGACAGCGCCGCGAACCGGCGCGAGGGCGGCGCCAATCGTCGGAACGCCTCCGCCATGACGAGCCCGATCGCGCCGACCACCGCCAGCGCCCAGCGCCACCCCGCCAGGTCCGCGACGAGGCTGGCGACAAGCCGCCCGCCCATGCCGCCCAGCGCGCTGCCGGCGATGTACAGCCCCATCGCGGCCCCGACCGACTCGGCGTCCACCTCCTCCGCGACATATGCCATCGCCACCGCCGGCACGCCCGCGAGCGCGACGCCGGTGAGCAGCCGGAGCGCCAGCAGCGCCCCCCAGCCGGGCGCAGCGGCGGCGGCGAGCGTCAGCGCGCCCGCCGCGACCATTGCCCACACCATCAGCGGGCGTCGGCCGATGCGGTCCGACACCGCGCCCGCGACCAGGATGCCGACCGCGAGCGGCCCCGTCGCCAGCGATACGGCCAGCGACGCCCCCGCGGCGCTCAGCCCGTATCGGTCGGCGAACAGCGGCAGCAGCGGCTGGACGGCGTAGAGCAGCGAGAAGGTAGAGAAGCCCGCGAACAGCATCGCCAGCGTCAGGCGGCGATAGACCGCGCTGCCGCGTGCGTGCCCATATGCCGCGCTCACGCGCGCGGGTCCGTCAGAATCCACCCAGGAACCCTGTGACATTGGCCCCGAGCGCACCGACCGCAGA
>CAXTVB010000032.1:5342-15235 GCA_964247555.1 uncultured Sphingomonas sp.
TAGCCGCCCTCCATCGATATGACGGTCGGCCAGCCGCGTGCGGCGATGTCGCCTGCGAGGACGGGGTAGTCGTCGGTCTCCAGCGCGAAATGGCTGATCGGATCATGCGCCCAGGTATCCGCGCCGAAGCTGACCACCAGCAGCCCGGGGGCGAAGGCGGCGATCCGGTCGAGCGCCTGCGCCTGCGCGTCGCGAAACATGGCCAGCGTGGTCCCGTGGGGTAGCGGCAGGTTGAGCGTCGTGCCCGCGCCGTCGCCTTCCCCGGTCTCGTCGGCGTGCCCCCAGTAGAAGGGATAGTCCCGCACCGGATCGGCATGGACGCTGGCGTAGAAGACGTCGCTGCGCGTCCAGAAGATGTCCTGCGTGCCGTTGCCGTGGTGATAGTCGATATCGAGGATCGCGACGCGCGCCACCCCCGCATCGCGCGCCCCCTGCGCGGCGATCGCGGCGGTGTTCAGATGGCAATAGCCGCCGCAATAATCCGCCCCCGCATGATGCCCGGGCGGGCGGCACAGCGCGAATGCGGCGCGGTCGCCCGCCAGCACCGCATGCGTCGCGGCCAGCGCGGATTGCGCGCTCCAATAGCTCGACGTCCACGCCTCCGCGGTGATTGGCGTGGTCGCATCGAAGCTGTAGCGGCCCATCGCGGCGTCGATCCGGTCCAGCGACACGGCGCGGCGGCGGACGACCGGGAAGGCATAGGGGATCGCTTCGCCGGGCCGGCCGGCCGCCGCCCAGCGCGCGGGCGCGGTCTTCAGGAACTCGATATAGTCCTGCGTGTGGACGGCCAGGATCGGGACCTCGCCGCGATCCATCGGCCGCTCCGTCCCACCGGTCGCGGCCAGGATCGCCTCCACCCGTGTCGGCGTCTCCGCATAGGGCACGAAACCGCCATTGTGCAGTTCCAGCACGGGCGCGTGCAACGCCTGTCGGGGATCGAAGAACAATCGCATCAGCGCCTCCGCAGCGGCACCGCGAACCGCAGCACGCCATAGCCCGCTATCGCGGACAGGATCGATCCGGCGAGAACGCCGATCTTGATCGCGTCGATCCGGGCCGCGTCCCCGGGAAAGGCGAGCCCGCCGATGAACAGGCTCATCGTGAAGCCGATCCCGGCCAGCAACGTCACCCCGTACATCTCGCCCCAGCCCGCGCCCCGCGGTCGCTTCGCGATCCCCAGCCGCTCGGCGAGGACGACCGCGCCCATCATCCCCGCCTGCTTGCCGACGAACAATCCCGCCGCGATCCCGACGACGAGCGGCTCGGCGAGGACGTGAAGGCCCATCCCCGCGAACGACACCCCGGCATTGGCGAGCCCGAACAGCGGCACGACCGCGAACGCCACCCAGGGGCCGAGCGCATGTTCCAGCCGGTGGAGCGGCGAGCCCGCCGCATCGGGCGCGCCCGGCGATCGCCTGATCGGCACGAACGCCGCCGCCAGCACCCCCGCGACCGTCGCATGCACCCCCGATCGCAGGACCAGCACCCATAGCAGCGCCGCCGCGACCAGATAGGGTGCCAGCATGACGACCCCGCGCCTGTTCATCGCCGCCATGACCGCCAGCACCCCGGCCGCCGCCGCCAGCGCGCCGAGGTCGAGCCCGTGGCTGTAGGCGACCGCGATGATCGCCACCGCGCCCATGTCGTCGGCGATCGCGACGGTGGTGAGGAACAGCTTCAATTGCGGCGAGACCCTGGATCCCAGCAGCGCCATCACGCCGACCGCGAACGCGATGTCGGTCGCCGCCGGGATCGCCCAGCCATGGCGAAGCCCGGGGTCGTGCCACGTCACGCCGAGATAGATCAGGGCAGGGAACGCCATCCCCGCCGCCGCCGCGACGATCGGCAGGCGGCGGCGTGCGGGATTGGCGAGCTGGCCGTCGATCAGCGCGCGCTTGATCTCCAGCCCGACGAGCAGGAAGAACAGCGTCATCGCGCCGTCGTTGATCCACAGGTGCACCGTCATCGGTCCGATCGCCGGCGCGACGACCGGCCCGGTCGTCAGGTGCAGCGCGGCGTCGTAGGTCGCGCCCATCGGCGAATTCGCGAGGATCATCGCCAGCGCCGCCGCCGCGATCAGCACGATGCCGCCCGCGGCCTCGCTGCTCAGGAACGCGCGGAGCGTGGACGGGCGGGGGCGGGCCATGCCCTTTCCTACCGCGCCCGGCGACCGCGGCAATGTAAGAACGGATCGGGCGGCCACCAATCCTCCCCGCGAGCGGGGAGGATTGGCAAACCCGCCTATACCTTCGCCAAGGCCTCCGCGATCAGGCGGCGGCTGTTCGCCACCCCGTACAGCGCGATGAAGCTACCCATGCGCGGCCCCTGGCTCGACCCGAGCAGCGTCTCGTACAGCGCCCGGAACCAGTCGCGCAGTTCGGCGAAGCCACCATGATCTCCAAAATCGCTCTTGCCGATCTCGTAGACGATGTTCTGCACCTCCTCCGCGCTCGCCCCCTCGGGCAACGCGGCGAGATCGGCGTCGAGACGCTGGAGCGCGGCGATCTCGACCCCCTCCGGTGCGCGGCGCCGCAGCGTCGGCGCGACGAAATCGCGCGCGTAGGCCAGCGCATGGTCGATCAGCCGGTCGAGTTCGGGATAGGTCGCCGCCGACGCGTCGGGCACGTAATTGGCGAGATAGCCCCAGACCTGGTCCTTGGTCGCATCGCCCATCACGCCGACAAGGTTCAGCAGCAGCCCGAACGTCACCGGCAGTTTGCCCGTTGGCGGCGTGCCGTCATGGATATGGTGCACCGGGTTGCCGAGCTTCTGCTTCAGATCCTGGCCCGCATAATTGCCGCGGAACTGCCAATAATCGTCCACCGCGCGCGGGATGACGCCCATGTGGAGCGACTTCGCCTTTTTCGGTTCGCGATAGGCGAAGAACGCGAGCGATTCCTGGGGGCCGTAGGTCAGCCATTGATCGAGGCTCAGCCCATTGCCCTTGGACTTGGAGATCTTCTCGCCCGCCTCGTCGAGGAACATCTCGTAGTTGAACCCCTCGGGCGGACGGCCGCCCAGCACGCGCGCGATCTTCGACGACTGCACGACCGAATCGATCAGGTCCTTGCCCGCCATCTCGTAATCGACCCCCAGCGCGACCCAGCGCATCGCCCAGTCGACCTTCCATTGCAGCTTCGCCTTGCCGCCCAGGACGGACTGTTCGATCCGCTGGCCCTCATCGACGAACGCGATCAGCCCCGCGTCCGCGTCCACCACCTCGATCGGCACCTGCAGGACGATGCCGCTGGTCGGCGAGATCGGCAGCACCGGCGAATAGGTCGCGCGGCGTTCGGCGCGCAGCGTCGGCAGCATCACGTCCTGGATGCCCTGATAGGCGCGGAGCACCCCCTTCAGCGCGTCGTCGAACCGGCCGGCGGTGTAATAGTCGGTCGAGGACACGAAGTCGTAATCGAACCCGAACCGGTCGAGGAAATCGCGCAATCGCGCATTGTTGTGCGCGGCGAAGCTGTCATGCGTGCCGAACGGATCGGGAATGCGCGTCAGCGGCTTGCCGAGATGCTCCGCCAGCATAGCGCCGTTCGGCACGTTGTCGGGCACCTTGCGCAGGCCGTCCATGTCGTCGGAAAAGGCGATCAGTCTGGTCGGCACGTCGCTCAGCGCATGGAACGCGTTGCGCACCATCGTCGTGCGCAGCACCTCGTTGAACGTACCGATATGCGGCAGGCCCGAGGGGCCATAGCCGGTCTCGAACAGCATCGGCGCGCCGCCGGGTTTGCCGTCCGGCCAGCGCTTGAGCAGCTTGCGCGCCTCCTCGTAGGGCCAGGCCTTGGAGTCGAGCGCGGCGGTGCGGAGATCGTCGGTCATGGGCGGTCGGTTAGCGCGGGGGGGCTGGCGGGGCAACCGAGCCTCAATCGGCCCATTCGAACAACCGGCCGACCTCCATCTCGAACAATCGCGCGAGGCGGAACGCGGATTCCAGCGAGGGCGAATAGCGTCGCTGCTCGATCGCCGCGATGGTCTGGCGGGTCATGCCGATCGCCGCGCCGAGTTCGCCCTGAGTCATCCCCCGCGCCTCGCGCTCCTCGCGCACGCGGTTGGCGATCGGCAGCATTTCAGGCCACCCGGTGGTGGAGCGACAGGAACACCGCCTGGCGGGTGCATTCGGACACGACGATCGCCAGCAGGATCGCATTGGCCATCGTCGATCGCCCCGACCCGAGATGAAGCGTCGCCGCCGCCGCCAGGGTCGTGACGATCAGGAGATAATAAGCGACCCCCGTCGCGCGTCGGTCGATCGTGCGTTCGCGTTCGTCCATCGCGGCATAACGATCCGCCGACGTCGCCGCGATGGCGATGTGGCCCACGATCTGCACGACGACGATCGCGACCACGATCTCGACCAGCAGCGCCACCGCATCGGCACCCGGCACCCCCGATGCGACCCGCGCGAAATAATAGGCATAGATCGCGACGAGGGTGGCGAGCGTCAGCAACGCGCTCTTGTAGCGGAACGACATAGTTGGCCCTTTCGTGTCAAATATATTTGACACGGTTAGGATCGGGTCGTCGGCATGTCAAATATTTTTTGACACGGGCGGCGCTCGCCAATCGTCAGGAGGAATGGCTCCGCGCTCCCTCGCAATGTTGGACTTTCCGTGCCACCCCCCGCTGCATGCCGACGACGTGCGTCTCGCCCCGGTATGCTCTCCCAATCCCGTTCTTCATTGCCGGATGCGATTTCGCGCGTGACGTGGCGTGTGGTTCGTCCACTTCCGACCGCGAATCGGGCCGCCGCCGCGCGAATCGCGGCGTGTTCGGAGCCCATTTCGCGTCGTCCGTAACCGCAAACCCGCCCCCGCAGTTGCCCTTTCGTTCCGCATCGCGCATCGTCGCGGCGATGCTGCCGCACCCCGCCCTCCACGCCAGCCATGCGGGGATCTGGATCGCCGACCGGTCGGGCGCGCGGCGGATCGGGCGGGGGGAGGCGATCCGGATCGTCGCGGATACGCCGGTCATTCTGATGAACGCCGCGCTCATCGGGCAGCGGCTGGGCTATGCCGAATTGTCGGGGCTCGATCTGCTGGAGCTGTTCGCGTTTCTGCGCCCCGCGCGGTTCATGGTGCCGACTGCGAAGGGGCTGGCGGCGGCGGCGGGGATCGCGCCGCCGGTGGACGATGCCGCGGTCGCGCCGTTCCTGCTCGCCGCCACCGATGCGTTGATGGCGCTGGCTGGCGGTGGCGCAGGGACCGACTGGCCGGAGCGGGAGGGGGCGTGGACCGCGATGCGCTCGCTCGGGCGGCTCGGCTGGCCGTGGGCGCCCGCGCTCGCCGACCGCATCGCGAAGCCGGCGGAGAACGAACGCTGGCTGTTCGCGAAGCTGCCCGAATGGGACGAGGGGGCACCCCGCCCCGCCCCGCGCACCGTCGCGATCGACCTGCCCGCGGTCGATGCGCGGCTGTCGCAGCTGACCGGCGACGGCGCGGAGGAACGCCCCGGCCAGCGCGCCTATGCCGAGGCCGCCGCCACCGCCTTCGGCCCGCGCGCGGTGCGCGACGCGCCCAACCTCGTGCTGGCGGAGGCGGGTACCGGGATCGGCAAGACGCTCGGATACCTCGCGCCCGCATCGCTCTGGGCGGAGCAGGCGGGCGGCGCGGTGTGGGTGTCGACCTATACCAAGGCGCTGCAACGCCAATTGGGCCAGGAAAGCGCGCGGCTGTTCCCCGACGAGGCGGTGCGCCGCACCAAGGTCGTGACGCGCAAGGGCCGCGAGAATTACCTCTGCCTGCTGAACCTGGAGGATGCGCTGCAGGGCGGGTTCCAGGGTCGCGCGGCGGTGCTCGCGCAGCTGGTCGCACGCTGGGCGGCGTACAGCGCGGACGGCGACATGGTCGGCGGCGACCTGCCCGGCTGGCTGCCGACCTTGTTCCGCCGCAACGGCCCCGCCGCGCTGACCGACCGGCGCGGCGAATGCGTCTATGCCGGCTGCCCGCATTACCGGAAATGCTTCATCGAACGCGCCGCGCGCGCTTCGGCGGAGGCGGACATCGTCATCGCCAACCACGCGCTGGTGATGGTCAACGCGGCGCGTGGCCGCGAACTGGCGGCACGGCCGACACGCTATGTGTTCGACGAGGGGCATCACCTGTTCGACGCGGCGGATGCGATGTTCGGCGTCGCGCTGACGGGGCAGGAGACGATCGAGCTACGGCGCTGGATCACCGGTCCCGAATCGGGCGGGCGCGGGCGGCGGCGCGGGCTGGCGGCGCGGCTGTCCGACGTCGCCAGCTACGACGAGGGCGGTGCGCGCGCGATCACCGACGCGGTCGATGCGGCGCGCGCGCTGGCCTCGGACGGGTGGTTGCAGCGGCTGGGCGAAGGCCAGCCGTTCGGCGCGATCGAGGTGCTGTTGTCGGCGGTCCGCGGCCTGGCCTATGCGCGCGCCGAACAGGGCGGCGATGCCGGGTACGGGCTGGAGACCGAACTCGCCGAGCCGTCCCCCGAACTGATCGATGCCGCCGCCCCCGCCGCCGCCGCACTCGATGCGCTGGTCCGCCCGCTGGTGGCGCTCGGGCGGCGGCTGGAGGCGGTGCTGCAGGAGGGGCCCGACTGGATGGACGGCGCGGCGCGCGCGCGGATCGAGGGGGCGATCGCCTCGATCGGCTGGCGCGCGGAGACCGTCGCGGCGTGGCTCGCCTTGCTGTCGCGCGTCGGCGGGCCGGCGGATGCGGATTTCGTCGACTGGCTGGCGGTCGACCGGATCGAGGGCCGCGAATTCGACATCGGGCTGCATCGCCGCTGGCTCGATCCGACCCGGCCGCTGGCCGAGGTGGTTCTGAAACCCGCGCACGGTGCCCTCGTCACCTCTGCGACGCTGACCGGCGGCGGCGGGGACGGCGCGGAGGGCTGGGACATCGCCGACGCGCGCAGCGGGGCGCGGCATCTGGCGCGCCCGGCGATGCATTTCGCCGCCGCCAGCCCGTTCGATTACGCGACCCAGTCCGAAGTACTGATCGTCACCGACGTGAAGCGTGGCGACGTCGCCGCACTCGCCAACGCCTATGCCCGCCTGATCGTCGCGGCGGATGGCGGCACATTGGGCCTTTTCACCGCGATCCGGCGTCTGCGCGGCGTGCACGGCCGGATCGCCGACCGGCTGGCGCGCGAAGGGCTGCCGCTGATGGCGCAGCATGTCGATCCGATCGACACGGGGACGCTGGTCGATATCTTCCGCGACGATCCGCGCGCGTCGCTGATCGGCACCGATGCGCTGAGGGACGGCGTCGACGTTCCCGGCCGGTCGCTGCGGCTGGTGGTGATGGAAGGGGTGCCCTGGCCAAAGCCCACCGTGCTGCACGCGGCGCGTCGGCTGGCTGGGGGCGGCAGCGTCTACGACGACCGAATCGTGCGTGCGCGGCTGGCGCAGGCTTTCGGCCGGCTGATCCGGCGCGGCGACGATCACGGCGCGTTCGTCCTCTTGTCCGCGGCGATGCCGTCGCGGTTGCTGACCGCCTTCCCCCCCGGCGTCGCCGTCCTGCGCGTGACGCTGGACGAAGCGGTGCGGCGCGTCGGATCGCGGCTTTCCTCGGGCATCGCAGTCGGGCAAGAGCAAGGCGAAACGGTCCGGGAAGGCGCGCCATGAAGACCCTGACGCTGCTCCGCCATGCGAAGTCGGACTGGACCGACACCGTGGCGCGCGATTTCGACCGGCCGCTGAACGGCAAGGGCAAGCGCGCGGCGGCATTGATCGGCCAGCATCTGCGCGGCCTGTCGCCGAACGTCGACCATGTCGTCGCCTCGCCCGCGGTACGCGTCGTCGAGACGCTGGAGGCGGTGCAGAACGGGTTCGGACGGACGTTGGCCCCCGCCTGGGATCGGCGCATCTATCTGGCCTCGGCGGTCACGCTGCTCGATGTCGTGCGCGACTTGCCGGGGGCGGTGGCGGACGTGTTGCTGGTCGGGCACAATCCCGGGCTGGAGGATCTGGTGCTGCTGCTGGTGCCCGATGTCGCCGGCCCTTTACGCGATGCGGTGGAGGAGAAATACCCGACCGCCAGCATCGCGCGGCTGACCTTCGCGGTCGATGCGTGGAGCGATGTCGCAGCGGGCGGCGCAGTGCTGGAACAGTTCGTGCGGCCCCGCGATCTCGATCCGACATTGGGTCCCGATGCGGATTAGCCGGTGTTCCTGCGACCGTAGGAACCCAGGGTTCCGAACGTCCCGCTCGCCGCTCTGGGCTCCTGCTTTCGCAGGAGCACGGCGCCATATGTCAATGCCCCAGCTTCGCCTTCAGGTCCGCGAACGGTCCTCGGACGACCTCGTCCTCGCCGACCACGCCCGCCGCCTTCAGCGCCGCGGCGGCACCGGGACCACGGGGGAACGGGTCGAGCGTCAGCGCCACCGTCTCCGCCGCCGCTTCGCCCAGATCGACGGCGCCGTCCTCGATCGGCAGATCGTCGAGCGCATCGGCGGACAATTCAACCTCGTCGCCCTCGGTCGTGACATCCTCGGCGAAGCGCAGCGCGACGCGTTCGGCGATCGCGACGGGGATCGGATCGTCGGTCACCGAACAGGCCTGCACCACCGCGGCGGTCACCATGCCCGTGGCGAGGATATGATCGCCGGCGCGCCGCAACTGGAAATGACCGACCAGCCGGTCGATCGCGACCAGCCCGAACCGGCGCGCGAGGGCGGCGCGTTCCATGTCGGTCGCCTCGATCTCGACCGCGCGGTCGCGCTCGCCGATCGTGTCGATCCGCACCGGCCGATGGAATTCGGGGGTCATGGCAGCGTCCCGACAAGGACCGTATCGACCGGTGCCACGGCGAGCGCGGCGTGGAACGCGCGCAGGGATCCTGCGACGTGCGCCAGAGCCGCCGCCGATGGCGCATCGCCTCGGTACAGGTTGCGGACCAGCGCCCCCTCCAGATCGCCGCCGGGTGCCAGCCCATCGCGATACGCGCCCAGCCGCCCGCCCAGCATCGACATCATCCGGCCGATATGCTTGCCGACGATGATGTCGCCGATCCCGATCTCGCGCAGCTGTCCGTCCATATCCTCGACGAAGCGTTCGGTCAGCCGCGCCGAGGGTTCGGGCCCCTCCGGCGCGGTTTCCAGGCGCAGCAGGACCAGCGTCAATATGGCGGCGACCATGTCGAACCGTCCATCGACCGTATCGGGCACCGCACCCGCCTCATACCAATGCGGCTGGCGCGCGCGCGCCACGATCGCCTCGTACAGCGGCAAGGTCGCGGCGCGGGTGCTACCCGTCCGGCCCAATACCCAATCGATCCAGCCCAATGCGCGTCGCTTCCGTTCGAGGGTTTCGCATGCGCGCGGCTTGTCTGTCCGCGCTTCTGCGCATATCGAGGCCTTTGGTCGCCGATGCAATCGCGTGCGGCCGTGTCCTTGCGTGTCGCTTCGGAGAATAGCATGAATTCGCGTATCGCCCACTTGGGCCTGATCGCCGTCGCAGCGCTGGGCGCTGCCGGCTGCACGCAGATTCGTTCGCACCAGGGCTATATCGTCGATACCGACCTGGTGAATTCGGTGCAGCCCGGCGTCGATAACCGGCAATCGGTGCTGCAGACGCTCGGCAAGCCGACCTTCGCCGCGCAGTTCGACCAGGGCGACTGGTATTATCTGGCGCGCGACAGCAAGAATTTCGGGTTCCGCAATCCGCATGCCGAGACCCAGATCGCGCTCGACATCAGCTTCGATCCGGCCGGCAACGTCACCGCGATCCGGCGCAGCGGGCTCGATCAGGTCGATTCGGTGCGCATGTACGGAAAAACAACGCCGACTCTGGGACGCAAGCGCGGCTTCTTCCAGGATCTGTTCGGCAATATCGGCACCGTCGGTGCGGGTGGTGGCCCCGGTGGCGGCGAGTTGCCCGGTCTTGCCGCCCGGCGCGATCGTCAACTTCTTGACCT
>CAXTVB010000033.1:0-15103 GCA_964247555.1 uncultured Sphingomonas sp.
CGAAGCCCGGCAGGATCATGATGTAGACTTCGGGATGGCCGAAGAACCAGAACAGATGCTGGTACAAGATCGGATCGCCGCCGCCGGCGGGATCGAAGAAGGTCGTGCCGAAGTTACGGTCGGTCAGCAGCATCGTGATCGCCGCGGCCAGCACGGGGAGTGCCAGCAGCAGCAGGAAGGCGGTGACCAGCACCGACCAGACGAACAGCGGCATCTTGTGCAGCGTCATGCCCGGCGCGCGCATGTTGAAGATCGTGGTGATGAAGTTGATCGCGCCGAGGATCGACGACGCACCCGCGAGATGGAGCGCGAGGATCGCCATGTCGGTCGACGGCCCCGGCTCGCCATAGGTGGATAGCGGGGCGTAGAGCGTCCAGCCGTTCCCCGCGCCGCCGAAGAAGGGCGAGGCGAGCAGCAGCGTGAAGGCGGGGATCAGCAGCCAGAACGACACGTTGTTCATCCGCGGGAACGCCATGTCCGGCGCGCCGATCATGATCGGCACGAACCAGTTGCCGAACCCGCCGATCATCGCGGGCATCACCATGAAGAACACCATGATGAGGCCGTGCGCGGTGATCAGAACGTTCCACAGGTGCAGCGACTGGTCGAGGCTCTGCGGCCCGCCGTGCAGCATCGATGCCCAGGTGCCCAGATATTGGATGCCCGGATGCGCCAGCTCGGCGCGCATCAGCCCCGAGATGCCGCCACCGATGATCCCCGCGCAGATCGCGAAGATCAGGTACAGCGTGCCGATGTCCTTGTGATTGGTCGACATGAACCAGCGGGCGAAGAAGCCCGGCTTGTGGTCGGCATCATGCGCATGCTCATGCGGCTGGTGGGCCACGAACGCGGACGGATGGAGCGCGGTGTCGGTCATGATCTCAGTGTCCGGCTTGGCCGGCGCCGGCCGGATTGCCGGTCGCGCCTTGGGTGATGACGGGGGCGGCGGTGACCGCGTTGTCGGTGGGGCCCGCGACCGCGGCGGCGGCATTGCCCTCCGCCGTCTTGGCGGCGGACTCGGGGGCACCGGCCTGCGGGATCAGCGCCGAGGAGGGCTTGCCCGGGGTCGGCATCGTGCCGCCCTTGGCCTTGACCCAGGCGGCGAACTGCGCCGGCGGGACCGCCTCGACCGCGATCGGCATGAAGCCGTGGCGCGCGCCGCACAGTTCGGAACATTGCCCGAAATACAGGCCCGGCTTCTCGATCGTGAAGCTGGTCTCGTTCAGGCGACCCGGCACCGCGTCCAGCTTGATCCAGAAGGCGGGCACCGCCCAGCTGTGGATCACGTCCGCGCCCGTGGTGATCAGGCGGATCGGCACGCCGACCGGAAGGACCACGCGGTTGTCGGCGGCGAGCAGCTTGGGGCCGTCGGCGTCGGTGCGATAGCGCTCGCCCGCGGTTACATCCGCCCGCTCCTTCAGCATGTTCGCGGTGATCTCGAAGCCCCCGTTGTCGGGATAGCTATAGGTCCAATACCATTGGTTGCCCGTCGCCTTCAGCGTGATCGCGCCCGCGGGCGCGGGCTTGTACTGCGCCTGAAGCAGCCCGATCGACGGCACCGCGATCAGAACCAGGATCAGAACGGGGATCAGCGTCCACGCCACCTCCAGCACGGTGTTGTGCGAGGTGCGCGACGGATTGGGGTTCGCCGATTTGCGGAAGCGGATGACGACCCACACCAGCAGCAGCAGGACGAACACCGAGATGATCGTGATCGTCGGCACCAGGATGGTGTCGTGCATCCAGTGCGCGAACCGACCGTTGTTCGTCACCTGCGGCTGGAGCCCGAACAGCTTGGCGGTGGGCTGGCCGATGCCGGGCTGCACCGTCATCGCGGGCGCGCCGTCCATCGCGAGCAGCGGACTGGCGGGCTGCGCGGTCTGGGGTGCGGCGGCAGTGGTGGGCGAAGACGCGACCGCACCCGCGGGCGCGGCGGCGGCCTGCGGCGCGACCGTCGCCGCGTGCGGTGCGGCCGGGGTCGCACCGGCGGTGCCCGCCAGGCCGGCAACCGCCAGTCCCGCTGCGATCGCCCATCCCCTGATGCCCAGTTTCAGCATAGATATCGTACCCCAGAAGCCACGCGCCTCGCATCGACAGGGTCCTGACGGACCAACCGGGCGCGCGGAGAAAATCGCCGGTTTGACGAAGCCTATACGCGGCAGGGGTGCCCGCCTCAAGCGCTGAGCCGCGGAATCTGCCGCGCACGTTGCTTTGCGTTGCGTGGCGGGGCGCCAATCCCTAATCCGACGCTCGATCAACATGCTGCGCCGAAGCGGCGCGGAAAGGAGCGATCCGCATGACCGACGACGACGTGCTCGCCGAATTCCGCGCCGCCGATGCGCTGCTGGAGGGGCATTTCATCCTGTCGTCGGGGCTGCGGTCGCCCCGCTACCTGCAATGCGCGCGGGTGCTGATGGACCCGGCGCGGGGCGCGCGGCTCGCGGAGGCGCTGGTCGCACGGCTGCCCGCCGAGGTGCGCAGCAGCATCGACATCGTCGTCTCGCCCGCGATGGGCGGGGTGATCGCGGGGCACGAGATGGCACGCGCGCTGGGGGTCGAGGCATTGTTCCTGGAACGACCCGATGGCGTGTTCGGCCTGCGGCGCGGGTTCCGGCTGGCGCCGGGGCAGAAGGTCCTGATGATGGAGGACGTCGTCACCACCGGGCTGTCGTCGAAGGAGGCGATCAAGGCGATCGCGGCGGCGGGCGGGGAGACGATCGCCGCGGCGGCTTTGGTCGACCGGTCGGGCGGCGGCGTCGACCTGGGCGTGCCGTTCTATCCGCTGATCCGTTTGGACGTGCCGACCTATCCCGCCGACGCGCTGCCGCCCGAGCTTGCGGCGATCCCCGCGGTGAAGCCGGGGAGTCGGGCGGCGTGAAGAAACTCCTCCTCATCTTTTCGGCGGTACTGCTGACGGCTCACCCTCGCCCTTCCCACGCCGCCGAGGCGGCGCGGGCCCCTTCCCTCTCCCAGCGGGAGAGGGAAAAGACGCCGAAGGCGGCGAAGGGTGAGGGTGACGCGGCGGCGGCTATCGATCCGGTCGCCCGCCGCTACGGCCTTGCGGGCGAAATACTCGTCGCGAAGGGCGACAGCGTGCTGCTCAACAAGGGCTATGGCACGGTCGACCCCAGCGGTACCGCCCCCCACCGCGCAGGCGCGCGCTGGCGGCTGGCGTCGATCACCAAGCAGGTGACGGCGACGTGGATACTTGCGACACCCGAACTGGGTCGCCTTGACCTGCCGGTCGGCAAGGCCCCGCCCCTAAACGTGCTGACGATGCGGCAATTGTTGACCCATCACTCGGGCCTGGCCAATCCGGACGCGACGACCGAGGTGGCGGGAGTGCCCGCGTTCTACACGAAAACCGCGGCTGACATCGGCTACTGCGCCTCGAAGGCCGCTCGCCCTGGCGCACCCTTTGCGTATAATAATTGTGATTATCTGCTCGCCTATCATGCGGCTTTTGGTCCGGTTGGACCGGCTTGGCCCAACGGCATGGTCATGGCCAAGCGCGGCGAGATTGGCTTGCCGGGTTTCGTCGGCGGCAAGCCAGAGCCTGCTTTTCAGCTCGCCGCATGGGGAGCAGCGGGCGGGCTGATCGGCACCGCGCGCGCGCTGTTCGATTTCGACCGCTCGCTGATGACGGGCAAGCTGCTGCCCCAAGCGGCGCGCGCGGAATTGTGGAAGCCGGAGGGTAAGGGCAGCTATCAGGCGCTAGGCCAATGGGTGTTCCCCGGCCAGCTCAAGGGCTGCGCTGCCCCCAAACGCATCGTGCAGCGCGACGGCGAGATCTACGGCGTGCAGACGCGCAATTACATCCTGCCCGACGACGATCTGGTGGTCGTCGTCTTCACCAATCGATCGTCGGACGATTTCCCGATCGGCGAGATCTGGCAGGGTAAGGGCTTCGCCTACGACCTGCTGTCAACGGTAGCCTGCCCATGACCAATCCCTTACGCCTCGGCGTCAACATCGATCACGTAGCGACCGTCCGCAACGCGCGCGGCGCGGGCTATCCCGATCCGGTGCGCGCAGCGACGATCGCCGCCGAGGCGGGGGCGGACGGCATCACCGCGCATCTTCGCGAGGACCGGCGGCACATCACCGACGACGACATCGCGCGCTTGTCGGCCGAACTGGCGATCCCGCTCAACCTCGAAATGGCGGCGACCGACGAGATGATCGCCATCGCGCTGCGCCATCGCCCGCATGCCGCCTGCATCGTGCCCGAAAAGCGCGAGGAGGTGACGACCGAGGGCGGACTGGACGCCGCCGGGCAGTTCGACCGGCTTGCGCCGATGGTCCGCGCGCTGGCGGATGCGGGCATCCGCGTGTCGCTGTTCGTCGAACCCGATGCCCGCCAGATCGACGCCGCGCTCCGGCTCGGCGCACCGGTGATCGAGCTTCATACCGGTCGCTACGCCGATCTGCCGATCGAAGCGCGCGCGACCGAACTGCGCCGGCTGGCCGACGCCGCGGCGCTGGCGGTGAAGAACGGCATCGAGGTGCATGCCGGGCATGGGCTGACGTTCGACAATGTCGGACCGGTCGCGGCGATCCCGCAGGTACGCGAGCTGAACATCGGGCATTTCCTGATCGGCGAGGCGCTGTTCGTCGGGCTGGGCGAGGCGGTCCGCATGATGCGCGATGCGATGGATGCGGCGCGTGGGTGATTCCCTCTCCCATCGGGAGAGGGAGGGAGCGGCGCAGCTGCGGGAGGGTGAGGGCAGTTTGTGCCCCGCACCTGGCCTCACCCTTCCCACGCCTTCGGCGCGGGCCCCTTCCCTCTCCCGAGGGGAGAGGGAGAGATGATCCTCGGCCTCGGCTCCGACCTCTGCAATATCGAGCGCATCCAGGCGTCGCTCGACCGGTTCGGCGAACGCTTCGAACAGCGCGTCTTCACCGCAGCGGAACGCGCCAAGGCCGACAAGCGCCCGTTCACCAAGGCCGGGACGCTCGCCAAGCGCTTCGCCGCGAAGGAGGCATTCTCGAAGGCGGTGGGGACGGGGTTCAGGCGCGGCGTCTTCATGCGCGACATCGGCGTGGTGAACGCGCCCTCGGGCGCGCCGACGCTGGTGCTGACCGGCGGCGCGAAGGCGAGGCTTGACGCGATGATACCGGATGGCCACGGCGCACGCGTACATCTGACGATGACCGACGATCATCCCTGGGCGCAGGCCTTTGTGGTCATCGAGGCGGTCCGGGAACCGACGATATGAAGGACGTGGCCTTGGACGGTGAAGACGGCATGCCCAGGCCGGGTGACGACGGCGCGCCCGCCACCGCGACGCCTAAAACGGTCAAGCGCGGCACCGACTGGTGGGGCGAGATCAAGGGCATCTTCTGGCTGATCGTCATCGTGCTGGGGTTCCACAGCTTCATCGCGAAACCCTTCTACATCCCCAGCGAATCGATGCTGCCGGGGCTTCGGATCGGCGACCGGCTGGTGGTCAGCAAATTCGCCTATGGCTGGTCGTTCGTCTCGCCGACGATCCCCAACCCGGTCGCGATCTTCGACAGCCTGGTGCTCCACGAGCCCGAGGAGAGCTGGAGCGTCGGCCTGCCGTTCATGAAGGGGCGGCTGCTGGGTTCGCTGCCGACGCGCGGCGACGTCGCGATCGTGACCCCGCCGGGGACGCGCAACGACTACATCAAGCGCGTGATCGGTCTGCCCGGCGACCGGTTGCAGGTGAAGGGCGGCGTCGTGATCCTGAACGGCGTGCCCGTGAAGCGCGGTCCCGTGCATTACACCGACATCGCCGTCGACACGAATTCGCCGTGCAGCGACGCCGAATATCCCGGCGCGCGCATCATGGTCGCCGGCCGTGCGGTCTGCCATCTGCCGATCATCACCGAGACGCTGCCGAACGGTCGTTTCTACGATACGGTCGAACTCGGCGCGTCGCCGGGGGACGATTACGGTCCGATCACGATCCCCGCGAACCATGTGTTCATGATGGGCGACAATCGCGACCGGTCGGCGGACAGCCGCTTCGCTTTGTCGGAACTGGGGCTGGGCGGGCCGGTGCCGTACGAGAATCTGGGCGGGCGTGCCGAATTCCTGACCTTCAGCCTGGATGGCGTCGCGACGTTCAACCCGCTGACCTGGTTCGGGTCGCTGCGGAGCGGTCGCGCTGGCCAGTCGCTGCATCCGCAACAGGTCGCGCCGCCGGTAGCGGGCAAGTGAGCGGCGAGGGGGGCGACGACACGGGCCCCGTCATCGTCAAGGAACTGGCCCCCAACGAGCTGACCGACCCCGCGGTCCGCGTCGAGCTGAAGAAGGCGAGCGTCTGGCTGGGGCTGATCGCCGCCGCCGCGCTGGTGATCGTGCTGATCCAGCCGCTGCTGATCATCTTCGCGGGGCTGGTGTTCGCCGCCATGCTGGACGGCGGCGTCCGGATGCTGGGCCGCGTGCTGAAGATCGGGCGTGGTTTCCGGCTGCTCATCATCGTCGTGCTGGTCGTCGCGTTCCTGCTCGGCACCTTCTACCTGATGGGCGTCCAGCTGACCGACCAGTTCACCCAGCTGCGCGCGACGCTGTTCGTCCAGGGCAACAAGGCCATGCAATGGCTGAACGGCAAGGGCATCATGCCCGGTGCGTCGGACATCAACGGGCTGCTCCACCAGGCGGCGGGGCAGGTCGGCAAGCTGACGTCGTGGCTGGGCAGCGCGCTGGGCGTGCTGACGACGATCGTCTTCATCTTGGTGCTCGGGCTCTTCTTCGCGATGGAGCCGCGAATCTACGAACGCGGGCTGGTCTGGATGGTACCCAGCGACGCCCGGCCGGAATTCGCGGTCACGACGCAGCGGATGGGATCGACGCTCCGCCGGCTGCTCGCCGGGCGGTTGCTGGGGATGGCGGCGGAAGGCGTACTGACCGGGATCGCGCTGGCCATCGGCGGCGTGCCGATGGCGCTGGTGCTGGGTATCATCGCCGGGATCATGGCGTTCATCCCCAATATCGGCGCATTCGCGACCGGCGCGCTGATGATCGCGGTCGGGTTCAGCGCGGGGCCGCATACCGGCATCTGGGCGCTGGCGACGTGGGCGATCGTGCAGAGCTTCGACGGCTATGTCGTCGTGCCGATCGTCGCCAGGCGGACCGTCGACCTGCCGCCCGCGCTGACGCTCAGCATGCAGATCCTGGCGAGCGCGCTATTCGGCATATTGGGCCTGATGCTGGCCGACCCGATGACCGCGCTCATCAAGGTCGCGCTGGAGCGGCGGTCGGAACGCCAGAGCGAGATCGAGGCCGGCGAGTAACCGGCGGATGGAACTGGTCCTCCACGATTACTGGCGCTCCTCCGCCGGCTACCGCGTCCGCATCGCGCTGAACCTGAAAGGCATCGCCTACGACCGGGTGGCGGTCGACCTGATCGGCGGCGCGCAGGCGGCGCCGGCGAACGTCGCGGTCAATCCGCAGGGGCTGGTACCGACCCTGGTCGTCGACGGCGTGGCGTTGACGCAAAGCCTCGCGATCGTCGACTGGCTCGACCGGACCTGGCCCGATCCGCCGCTCTACCCCGCCGATCCCGTCGCCCGCGCGCAGGCGCTGGCGATGGCGCTGGTCGTGGCGGCGGACATCCACCCGATCGACAATCTGCGCGTCCTGCGGCGGCTGGAGGCACAGTTCGGTGCGAACCAGGCGGCGAAGGACGACTGGTATCGCCACTGGCTGACGACCGGGCTCGACGCGCTGGAGGCGCTGGAGGCGCTGGCGGGCCCGAAAGGACCGTATCTGGGGGGCGCGGCGCCCGGGGTCGCGGACCTGTGCCTGGTGCCGCAACTCTACAACGCCCGCCGGTTCGCGGTGCCGCTGGACGGCTGGCCCCGCCTCGTCGCGGCGGACGCGGCGTGCACCGCGCTGCCGGCCTTCGCCGACGCGCATCCCGACCGGTTCACGCCCTGACGAGACTGCGGAACAGCGCGAGGTAGCGCGCCGCCGCGTCGGCACCGGGCGGCACCACCGGCACCGGGCGCACGGCATCGTCCGACAGCCAATGGTCGAGCGCGGCGACGAGCGCCTGCGGGTCGTCGCGGTCAACGATGCTGCCCAGCGACGGGTCGGTCACGATCTCCGCCACCGCCACGCTGGACCGGGTGGCGACGACGGGAGTGCCGACCGACAGCGCCTCGCGCAGGACGCCGGGCACGCCCTCATATTCGGACGGCAGCGCCAGCACGCGGGCGCGCGCCATCGCCGGGAAGGGGTCGGCGGCATGCCCCGGCAGCAGCACCCGGTCCGCGACGCCCAGCGCCGCCGCCTGCGCCGCGATCGCGTCGCGCTCCGGCCCGTCGCCCAGGATCGCGAGCACGACGTCCTGCCGTTCCAGCCGGGGGATCGCCGCGACCAACCGGTCCCAGCGTTTCTGCACGACCAGCCGGCCCACCCCCAGGATATAGGGCCGGTCGGTCGGCACCGCTTCGCCCTGCGCCGCCGGGTGCGGGGTCGCGGGCGGGTTGGGGATGACGCTTATCCGCCCCGCCATCCGCATCGCCGCCGCCGCCGCGTTTCCCGTCGCCGCGGTCATCGCCACCGCCCGGTCGAGAAAGCGCCCGTGCAGCGCCAGCCAGGCGCGATGGCCGGTCGCGTAGAACGGGCCGCGATCGGTGCGATCGGGCGCGTTCGACACCTTGCCGACGATCGGGGGCCGGCCCCCGCGCAGCCGCAGCGCGGTCCAGGCGGCGACCGCGGTATAATGGTTGCCGGGGCAGAACAGGATGTCCGGCCGTCGCCGCCGGACGATCCCGGGCAGCGCCGCCATCGCCAGATAGCGCGGCGATCCGATGACGACCTGTTCGACCCCCGCCGGAACGTCCGCCGCCAGCGGCCCGTCCGCCGCGCCGATCACCAACGTCACCCGCTGCCCCGCATCGATCCACCCCGCGGCCAGCCGCAGCATCGCCCGCTCCACGCCGCCGCCGCCAAGCGTCTGGGCGTAGGTCAGGATGTGGAGACGAGTCGGATCGGGGGTCATCGGTGAATGCGCTATACCGGCTTGTGGCGTGGACGCGACCGGATGTGTTTGCGGCGCATGGCCTGGGTGAAAGGAGACAGCAGCGCGTTCCCGCCCCGGAACCACGACAAGCCCGTATCACGGCGGGATAAAAGCGCCCGTCCGGACCCTTGTCGTCCGGTTGCGCGTATCCCCTCAAGCGCGCAAGGAGCGCGTCGGTTGTCGAGGTGACGGCGGCGTTCATCGGCCGGCAACCTCGCGTACCGTTTAGCCCCGGCGCGCGTTTCGTTCGTCGGCCATAACGAGAAACTGGTATGCGCAAAGCAACCCGAGGGGTCTCCCGCTGACGACCGATACTGCAAGCGCCGCGCCGACCCTCCCGCCGACGCCCCGGTCATCGGCGGCGTCGACGGGCGCCGCCGCGGATGCGCGCCCCGTCGATATCGCGGGGCTGGAACCGTTGCCGTCACGCCGTCGCTGGCCCGCGGTGGTCGGCACGCTGCTGACGATCGCGATGATCGTCGGGCTTGGCCGGCAGTTGCTGGGGTCCGGGCTGTCGGGGCTCGGCCGGTCGGTGCCCGCCGATCCGCGATTCTATCTGTGTTTCGCCATGCTCTACATGTCGTTGCCGATCGGCGACTATGTCATCTTCCGCCGGCTCTGGGGCATTCCGCTCGGCGGTGGCCTCGCCGCGCTCATCAAGAAGCGGATCGCGAACGACGTCGTGCTGGGGTATCTGGGCGAGGCGTATTTCTACGCCTGGGCGCGGGCGCGCGCGACGATGGTGGCGGCGCCGTTCGGTGCGGTGAAGGACGTGTCGATCCTGTCCGCGATCGCCGGCAACGCGGTCACGCTGCTGATGATGGCGATCGCGCTGCCGCTCGGCCATGCGCTGATGACGCCGGGGCAGGTCCAGATGCTCGGCGGATCGGCGGCGATCGTGTTCGCGATGTCGCTGCCGTTCCTGATATTTTCCAAACGCGTCTTCTCGCTGCCGCGCCGGGTCCTGTGGTGGATCTTCGGCGTGCATTGCCTGCGGCTGATATCGGGGTCGGTCCTGATCGCGTTCGCCTGGCATTTCGCGTTGCCCGACGTGTCGATCGGGATGTGGCTTTTCCTGGCGGCGGGGCGGCTGCTGGTGTCGCGCCTGCCGCTGGTGCCCAACAAGGACCTTCTTTTCGCCAACTTCGCCATCCTATTGATCGGCCAGGGCGAGACGCTGTCCGGGTTGATGGCGTTCACCGCAGCGCTAACTTTGCTCGTGCATGTCGTCCTCATCATGCTGTTCAGTCTTTACGGGCTGGCGAAGAGGAAATTCGGATGAAGACCCCGACAAGGATTGCCCGCCCGCTGATCGCCGCGCTGCTGACGCTGGGCATCGCCGTGCCCGCGCTCGCGCAGGGCGAGGCCGAAGCCTGCCCGGCGAACGAAGGCTCCGCGATCCAGGCCAACATCACCGGGCTGAAGGATCGCGCCGGCATGGTGAAGCTGGAACTCTATCCCGACAACGCCGCCGATTTCCTGAAGGACGACCGCGACCTGATCGCGCAGGGCAAGTTCTTCCACCGCGTCCAGTCGAAGACGCCCGCGACCGGCGAATTGGTGATGTGCATGAAGGTGCCGCGCCCCGGCCGCTACGCGTTGCTGTTCACGCACAACCGCGACGGCAAGAACAAGTTCAGCTTCTGGTCCGACGGCGCCGGCTTCCCCAGCAATCGCAAGCTCGGGCGACAGCGTCCCACCGTCGATGAGGCGCTGATCGATGTCGGCAAGGGCGTGACGGTCACCAATATCCGCGTCCAATATCTGCGCGGGATCGCCGGCTTCGGCCCGCTGGGCGGCTGATCGACCGGCGGCAGCGGTGCGGCGGGACCGGTTTGGCATCGTCGTTCGTTCGAATACATCTCACGACATCATCCGAAGGTCCGGGAATGCGCATCGTCGACGTCAACGAATTCTACGCGCCCGCCGGTGGCGGGGTGCGGACCTATATCGACCGCAAGATGTCGATCCTGTCGGAGATGGGTCACGAGCTGACCGTCATCGCGCCGGGGCGCGCGGACATGGTCGAGGAGCGTCCCGGTGGCGGTCGGATTCACTATGTGAAGGCGCCGGTGCTGCCGTTCGATGCCAATTACGGGCTGTTCTGGGATGCGGCGCCGATCACCCGGCTGCTGGACGCGATCGATCCCGATGTCGTCGAATGCTGTTCGCCCTGGCGTCCGGCATGGATCGTCGGCGACTGGAAGGGCCGCGCGCTCAAATCCTTCTTCATGCACAACGACAATGTCGCCGCCTACCCGCAGCGCTGGTTCGAAGGCGTGGCGCGCCCCGACCGGATCGAGGACGCGTTCGCCTGGTACAGCCGGTACATGGGCCGGTTCCTGGACAAGTACGACACCGTCCTGACCAACGGTCCCGCCCTGCAGAAACGGCTCACAGCGCGCGGGGTCCGGATCGACGCCGCGATGCCGCTGGGCATCGAGCGCCAGCATTTCTCGCCCGCGTTCCGCGACCCGGCGCTGCGCCGCGCGCTGCTGGCGCAATGCGACCTGCCCGAGGATGCACTGCTGCTGCTGGGGCTGGGGCGGCACCATCCCGAAAAGCGTTGGCCGATGATCATCGACGCGGTCGAACGCGCGGGTGCGCGCATTCCGGTGGGGATGGTGCAGATCGGCATCGGCGGCGACAGCAAGCGGATGGAGAAGCGCATCGCCGGATCGCCGCACATCCGCCTGTTCCGCCCGGTCTACGACCGCGAGCGGCTGGCGCGGATCATGGCGAGCTGCGACGCGCTGGTCCACGGGTCGGAAGCGGAGCCGTTCGGATTGGTGGCGAGCGAGGCGATGGCGTCCGGGCTGCCGCTGATCGTCCCCGACACCGGCGGCTGTGCCGAGGTCGCCGATCCCCATGCGAGCGAGCTGTATACCGCGCGCAGTGCGGAAAGCTGCGCGGCTGCGATCACCCGGCTCTATGCGCGCGACCGGCCGATCCTGCGCCGCGCCGCCGAGGTCGCGGCGACGAGGGTCCGGTCGGACCGCGAACATGCCGCCGACCTGATCGCCTATTACGAAGCGCTGCTGGTCGCCAAGCGCGTCGCGACCGCCTGACGCGGCACGAAGACGCGGACGCGCTGGTTGCCGAGCGGTAGGCGCGCCTTTAGTCGATAGGCGGCCGCGACCTTCGCTTCGACATAGGCGCGGATGTCCGCACGCTCGCCGCGATAGGCAGGGCGCATCACGATCACCGCGGGCTCGGCCGCGAGGATGCGTCGCACCTCGGCCATCTGGTCGACGCCGACCGCGCCTTGTTCGCGCATCCGGCCCAGATGGCTGGGAAAGACATACGCCGACACCGCACAGCGATCGGTAAACGCGTACAGCATCGTCGATCCCGACTGGACCCACAGGCACCCCGGCCCGCGTCCCACCGCCTGCGCCAGGGCGACGAACTGCGTCGGCGTGCCCCGGCCCAGCCGCTTGCCGATAAGCAATCCCTGCCCGCCGATCGCGACGAGGATCAGCAGCGGCACCGCCCAGCGGCGTATCCGCGGATGATCGCCGAGCGGCCCCGCGGCGCAGATCGCCAGCGGCACCATCGCGGGCAAGGTGTAATGATCGAACCACGACCCGAACGCGATCAGCCCGACCAGCGCCGCCGCCGCCCAGCCGAACAGGAATATTCGCGCCGGCGTCCGCTCGCTGCTACGAAACCCGATGACGGCGAGCGCGACGAGCGGCGACAGGATCGCCGCGGCGCCCGCGAAATTACCCGCCTGTTCCGCAAGGCCGTCGGGCCGGCGCAGGAGGATCGACCGGAAATTGGCGAAGGCGAACGCGTCGAACTGCCCGGCATGCGCATACCACGCCGCAACCGCCAGCGTCGGCAGCAGCGCGACGATCGCCAGCACGGCGCCATGGGCCAGCACCGGCACGACCCTGCGATCCGCGCGCCACCGCTGCGCCATCGCCCACAGCCCGAAATAGGCGCCCTCGAACACCACCGAATATTTGACCTGCAATGCCAGCCCGACGAGTAGCATCGCCGGCACCATGCGCTGGGCGCGCGCGCCGCCCGACCCCATCGCCAGGGCAGCGGCCCCGATGACGAGCAGGTTGAAGAAGATCGGCGCCTGCCCGCCCTGGCCCTCCGCAAGATCGATCCAGACGATATAGGCGATGCCGCCGGGCACGGCGCCGCGCGTCCAGCCCGCGCGGACGGCAAGCCGGACGATCAACGCGGCGGTGGCCACGACGCTCGCATATGCCATCGCCTGGTAGACGTAGATGCCGATCGGCCAGGGCAGCGCCGCGGCCGGCAGGTACAGCAGGAACAGCCCGAGCGGTTTGCGATCCCATATATCGACGTAAGGCACCGCCCCGCGCCACATCGCGTGCGCGGTGCTGAAGTAGAACTCCTCGTCGGCATGGACGATCGGATCACCGAAGGTGATCGCGCGCGCCGCCAGCGCGACGAGGAGCAGCAGGAGCACCGTGGCGCCGGATGGCGGACCGGGTCGGCGGCTCGTCGCCGGGCCGTCGATCAAATCACTCTCCTACAGCGCCGGTTTCGTGATGCGGTGCGCGCCATGTTCGCGTCGCTCGCCCGGTCCTGGTCCGTCCTCAGCCGCCGACGCGCAGGGGGAAGCGATTTCCGCGCGAACGTGGCGTGTGGTTCGTCCACTTCCGATTGCATGCCGTACATCCGTCCGCCCGCGACTCGGACGTCACGCACCGATCGCGGTCACGAAATAATCGAGGCTGGTCGAGGCACCGGTCACGAATCCGCGCGCGGGCGACAGCACCAGTCCGGTCGTGTCGACGACACGCAACCCCGCCGCGACGAGCAAGGCGGTCAGTTCCTCCGGCGTCAGGAACGCGTTCCAATCATGCGTGCCCTTGGGGATCCGACCGGTGCCCTCCGCCACGCCGATCAGCGCGAGGCGGGACAGCGGCGTGCGGTTGGGGGTCGACATCACCAGCAACCCACCCGGCGCGATCGCCCCGGCCAGCCCGGCGACGAACGTCTCGCGGTCGACGACATGCTCGACGACCTCCAGGCAGGTGACGAGGTCGAACCGCGTGCCCCCCGTCGCTTCGATCCCGCCCGCGCGGTAATCGATCGTGAGGCCACTCGCCGCGGCATGGGCTTGCGCCACCGCGACATTCTCCGGCGCGGCGTCGATCCCCGTGACGCTCGCGCCCAGCCGCGCGAGCGGTTCCGCCAGCAGCCCCGCGCCGCAGCCGACGTCCAGCGCGGTCCGACCCGCCAGCGGCGCGAACCCTCGCGCATCGCCGCCCCAATGCGCGTCCACCTGGTCGCGGATGTAGCGCAGCCGCGGCGGGTTCAGCTTGTGGAGCATCGCCGACGATCCCGTCGGGTCCCACCAGTCTTTGGCCATCGCCCCGAAATGCGCGGCCCCCTGGGCGTCGATCGTCGTGCTTGCGCTTGCCATGGGCGGTTCCTATCAGGACGGCCCCTCCCGCAACAAGGACTATGGCGAACGCGATGGCACGGATCGTGATGAAGTTCGGCGGCACCTCGATGGCCGGGATCGAGCGCATCCGGACCGTCGCCGCGCGCGTGAAGCGCGAGGTGGAGGCGGGCAACGAGGTCGCGGTCGTGGTGTCGGCGATGGCGGGGGAGACCGACCGGCTCGTCGGCTTCTGCCGCGAGGCGTCCGCGCGCTACGACGCGCGCGAATATGACGTCGTCGTCTCCGCGGGCGAACAGGTCACGAGCGGACTGCTGGCGATCGCGCTCCAGGCGGCGGGCGTGCCCGCGCGCAGCTGGCTCGGCTGGCAATTGCCCATCCACACCTCCGACGCGCACGGCTCCGCGCGGATCGGCGAGATCGACATGGCCGCGCTCGACGCCTCGCTGGCGGATGGCTGCGTGGCGGTGATCCCGGGGTTCCAGGGCGTCGCCGACAGCGGCCGCGTGACGACGCTGGGGCGCGGCGGATCGGACACGTCGGCGGTCGCGGTCGCGGCGGCGATGAAGGCGGACCGCTGCGACATCTACACCGATGTCGACGGCGTCTACACCACCGACCCGCGCATCGTGCCGAGGGCGCGCAAGATCGACAAGATCACCTACGAAGAGATGCTGGAGCTGGCCTCGGTCGGCGCCAAGGTGCTGCAGAC
>CAXTVB010000034.1:0-14997 GCA_964247555.1 uncultured Sphingomonas sp.
CCCGGGGTTCGTGCCGAACGGCACGGCACGAACCCCGGGAAAGGGGAAACGGGGTTCAGGGCGCGTAACGCACGACATCGGATTCGTTTGCATCGATAACCGATCATGTTGTTCGCGACCGCCGATTGCCCGGCCGAAGCCACGTCCTATCCTCCGTCCGGCAGCGGGTGGGGGCACCGATGGACGAGGCGATTCGCGCGATCGACGCGGTACTGCGGGAAGTCGTGCTGTTCGCGGCGGCGGGACTGCTGATCGGCGGGCTCGACGATCTGCTGGTCGACCTACTGTTCCTGTGGCACCGCTGGCTGGGCCGGGGCGTGGACACCCTGTCTCTGGCGAACCTGCCGCAACCGGCGGTGCGGTCACGGTTCGCGATATTCGTCCCCGCATGGGACGAAGCGGCGGTGATCGGCCAGATGCTCGCCACCGCCATCGTGACGCTCGATCACCCGGATTTCCGCATTTTCGTCGGGCTGTATCCGAACGATCCCGGCTCGATCGATGCGGCGGCATGCGTCGCCGAACGCGATCCCCGGATCACGCTGGTGATTGGCGACAAGGCCGGTCCGACGACGAAAGCGGATTGTCTCAACACGCTGTGGCGCGCGCTGGTGCGCGACGACGCCCGCACCGGCCGAGCGACGACCGCGATCGTGCTCCACGATGCGGAGGATGTCGTTCACCGCGACGAATTGTCCGTGTTCGACACGTTCATCGCGGATCACCGCGTCGTGCAACTGCCGGTCGTGCCGGTGATCAAACGATCCTCGCGGCTGGTTTCGGGGCATTACGCCGACGAATTCGCCGAAAATCATGGCAAGGGCGTCCTCGTCCGCAGGGTGCTTGGCGCGGGGATGCCGCTGGCCGGTACGGGATGCGCCATAGCGGTGCCGATGCTGGCGACGATCGCACGGATGCGCGACGGCGATCCGTTCGATGCGAGCAGCCTGACCGAGGACTACGAGCTCGGCCTGCGTATCGCCGAACTGGGCGGTCGCGCCGCCTTCGCACGGGTGCGCGATGCGGATGGCATGCTGGTCGCGGTACGCGCCTTCTTTCCCGATCGGATCGACGCCGCGGTTCGGCAGAAGGCGCGATGGATGACGGGCATCGCGCTGGCCGGGTGGGATCGTACCGGTTGGTCGCGCTGGCACCGGATCGGCGATCACTGGATGCGGATGCGCGATCGGCGCGCGCCGCTGGCGGTCATCGTCCTCGGCTTCGCTTATGTCGCATTGCTCGGCTGGGGCCTTGTCGGCGCGATCCATTGGGGATGCGCAGTCAAGCGGGCGTTGCCCGGGGGACCGGGGTGGCTGGTCGAGGTCAATCTGATGCTGCTCGGCTGGCGGCTGGCGATGCGGATGGCGTTTACCGGCCAGGCCTATGGATGGCGCGAGGCCTTGTGGTCCGTACCGCGGTTCGTCGTCGGCAATTACGTCGCGTTGCTCGCCGCCCGCCGCGCGCTGCTACGCTATGTCGCGATGCTGCGCGGCGGACCGATCGTGTGGGACAAGACCTGCCACGCCTTCCCCGTCCCGCATGACCTGCGCAGCCCGTGAAGGACGGCCGACCGCTGCGGTTCCTGGGCAGCGCCGTCGTCGGATGGACCCTCTTCCGTATCGCGGCCTTGTGGCCGGTTGCGGAGACGGCCCCCCTTCAGGCACTGTCGCGCATGGTCGTGAAACCGGTGCTGGCACTGACGATGCCTGTCGCTGCGGCGGCACCGGGGATTCCTCCGACGAAGCCGGCAGAGCGCACGCCGCCGATGCTATCCCCGGCCGTCGCCGTTCCGCCTCCCGGTCGGCGCGTCTTGGCCGCGGTCTCCGCACCCGCTCCCGAGCCACCGTATCCGCCCGTCCGCTTGCGCCGCATGATCGTACCGGCACTGCTCGCCATGCCGATCGCGCACGGCGCCGGTCGTTTGAACGGAAGCATGTGGCTGCTGGCTCGCGGCGGCCCTGGCGGTACGCTATCCGGTGGGCAGCTCGGCGCGTCCCAGGCGGGGGTGCGGGTGACCTATGCGCTGGGGCGATCCCGCCGTGTCGCGATCGCCGCCCGGCTGGCGACGCCGCTTGCCGGGCAAGGGAAAGAGGCCGCGATCGGGCTGGACTGGAAACCGACGCGCCTGCCGTTCCACCTGATCGCAGAGCAGCGCTTCGTCCTCGACGGCGGCAAGGGTGGGCCGACGATCGGGATGATCGGCGGCTATGGCCCCGGTCTCGTCGCGCCAGGCCTGCGGATCGAAGCCTATGGCCAGGTGGGCGCGATCGCGCGCGATGGAATCGAAGGGTTCGTCGATGCCGCCGCGCGCGCGACGCATCCGCTCGTGGTGCACGGACCCGTGCGGATCGATATCGGTGCGGGGATCTGGGGCAGCGCGCAGAAAGGCGCGGCGCGGTTCGACCTGGGGCCGACGATCGGCGCGACGGTCCCGGTCGGTCGCCATACGGTCCGGCTATCGGCGGATTGGCGCGCGCGGGTGGCGGGCGACGCGCGACCGGGGTCGGGGCCCGCATTCACGATCGGCAGTGACTTCTAGCCCCGACCCCGCCCTGCGGCTAACGTCGTGTCCGTGAACGTGTACCTTCCCATCGCCAACCTGTCGGTCAACGCGCTCTTCATCGTCGCATTGGGTGGCGCGGTGGGGCTGTTGTCGGGGATGTTCGGGATCGGCGGCGGGTTCCTGACGACGCCGATTCTGATCGTCTACGGCATCCCCCCCACCGTCGCGGCGGCATCGTCCGCCAGCCAGGTGACGGGGGCCAGCGTGTCGGGGGTGTTCGCGCATTTCCGGCGCAGCGGGGTGGACGTGAAGATGGGCGGCGTGCTGGTCGCCGGCGGCATCCTCGGCTCGCTCTTCGGCGCGTGGCTGTTCCGGCTGCTGCAGGCGCTGGGGCAGATCGATACCGTGATCGGGGTCGTCTACGTCCTGATGCTCGGTTTCATCGGCACGCTGATGGCGACCGAATCGGTGCGTGCGATCGGCGTCAGTCGCGGGGGCAAGCCGCCGCGGCCGCGCAAGCGCCGCCACCACCCGCTCGTCGCGGCGCTCCCCCTGCGGACGCGCTTCTACAAATCGGGGTTGTATATCTCGCCGCTGGCACCGTTGCTGCTCGGGTTCCTGACCGGGATCCTCACCATATTGCTGGGTGTCGGCGGCGGATTCATCCTGGTGCCGGCGATGATCTATCTGCTGGGCGTCGCGACGTCGGTCGTCGTCGGCACCTCGCTGTTCCAGACCTTGTTCGTGACCGCGGTCGCGACGATGGTGCACGCGACGACGACCAAGGCGGTCGACATCGTCCTGGCCGCGCTGCTTCTGCTGGGGTCGGTGGTCGGCGCGCAAGTGGGCGCGCGCTTCGCATCGCGCGCACGGCCGGAATATCTGCGGCTGGCGCTGGCGGTCATCGTTTTGCTGGTCGGGGTGCGCATCTTCCTAGGGCTCGTCTGGCGACCCGACGAATTGTTCACGATCGAGCTGTCGTGAAGCGCGGCCTCCCGCTCCTGCTGCTCGCCCCGCTCCTGCTGGCCGCGGAGAAACCCGTCCTCATCCCCGACGTGTCGCAGCGCGACATCGAGATCGCCTACAGCTTCCACGGCGCGGACATGCTGCTGTTCGGCGCGATCCTGTACCCTGGCGGGCGGTTGCCGCGTGGCGAATCGCGCGCCGATATCGTCGTGGTCGTGAAGGGGCCGACGCAATCGATCCTGGTCCGCGAAAAGGAGAAGGTCGCCGGCATCTGGGTCAATGCCGACCGGTTGCGCTACCGGTCCGCACCCAGCTTCTACGCGATCGCATCGTCGCGACCGATCGGACAGCTGGTCGACGACCGGACACGCGCGATCTACGAACTGGGGCTGGACAGTTTGCAGCTCTCCCCCGCCTCCAACGCCGCGCCCGCGGTGCAGGACCGGTTCGCGCGCGGGCTGGTCGAGCTGAAGCGGCGGTCGGGACTGTATTTCGAGGATCCGCACGCGGTCGCGGTGACCGACGGGGTCCTGTACCGCGCGCGGCTGACGATTCCGGCGCGCGTGCCGGTCGGGCGCTTCACCGCGGAGACGTTCCTGATCCGCGACGGCCGCGTGCTGACCGCGGCGGTGCGCGATATCGACATCCGCAAATCGGGGTTCGAACGCTTCGTCGCGCGCGCCGCGGATCGGTCGGCGATCCGCTACGGCCTGACCGCGGTCGCGCTGTCGGTGCTGCTCGGCTGGGGCGCGGGGTGGATCGCGCGGCGGGTCTGAACGCTAAATTTACCGGTTATCGGCCATGACCGGCGCGGTATGACCCGCAAGGACGCGACCCGATGAACATGATGCCGACGCCAGCGGCCTTCGCGAATGCCACGCCCGTCAGCGGTGCGACGATGGCGCCGATCGGAGTCGTCATCGCGATCACCGGCGCGTCGAGCACCCTGTTGTTCCAGCGCACCGTGGTGGCCGCGCTGGCCCACGATATCGATCCGATGGTCGCCGCGGCGGGAACGCTGGGCAGCCAGGTCAAGATGCGCGTCGGCGGACAATGGCTGGTCGCCAATGTGCGCAGCCTGATGCTGGACCTGGACAATGACGGCGTCGTCGCGGAGATCGATTTCCTCGGCGAAGGCGACGAGGAACGGCTGACCGGAAAATTGTACAATTTTCGCCGCGGCGTCACCCGCTATCCGATCCCCGGATGCGAAGTCTTCCCGGTCGCGACCGCGGACCTGAAACAGATCTACGCCGCCGACGACCGCGCCCATATCGCGATCGGCAACGTCTATCCGACGCGCGACGTCCGCGCCGCGCTGTATGTCGACGCGATGCTGGGGAAGCATTTCGCGCTGGTCGGATCGACCGGCACCGGCAAATCGACCGCCGCCGCGCTGATCCTCCACCGCATCTGCGAGATGGCGCCCGAGGGGCATGTCGTGATGATCGATCCCCACGGCGAATATGCCGCGGCGTTCCGGACGACGGGTGCGATCTACGACGTCACCAATTTGCAGATGCCGTATTGGCTGATGAATTTCGAGGAACATTGCGAGGTGTTCCTGACGACCGCGGGGCAGGAACGGCAGATCGACAGCGACATCCTGGCGAAATGCCTGTTGATGGCGCGCGCGAAGAGCCGGCTCGGGCAGGAGATCGCCAAGCTGACCGTCGACGCGCCGATCCCGTATCTGCTGAGCGATCTGACGAACCTGATCGGGCTGGAAATGGGCAAGATGGACCGCGCCGGCGACACCGCGCCCTATCTGCGCCTGAAGACGAAGATCGACGAGGTGAAGGCCGATCCCCGTTACGGGTTCATGTTCTCCGGCATGCTGGTCGCGGACACGATGGCGTCGTTCCTGTCGCGCGTCTTCCGCCTGCCCGGCGACGGCAAGCCGATCTCGATCGTCGATGTCTCGGGGGTGCCGTCCGAGATCACGTCGGTCGTGGTCGCGGTGCTGGCGAGGATGACGTTCGATTTCGCGATCTGGTCGCGCAACGAACCGCAGCGGCCGATCCTACTCGTCTGCGAAGAGGCGCATCGCTACATCCCGAGCAACGGCGAGACCTCGTCGGTCGGCCGGATCCTCAGCCGGATCGCCAAGGAAGGCCGCAAATACGGCGTCAGCCTGGGCCTCATCACGCAGCGTCCGTCCGACCTCGAGGAGGGCGTGTTGTCGCAGTGCGGCACCATCATCGCGATGCGGTTGAACAACGAACGCGACCAGGCCTTCGTCCGCGCGGCAATGCCGGAAGGCGCGCGCGGATTCCTCGACGCGATCCCGGCGCTGCGCAACCGGGAGTGCATCGTCTGCGGCGAAGGCGTCGCGGTGCCGATCCGGGTCTGCTTCGACGCGCTGGACGAGGGCAAGCGCCCGGCGTCGGGCGATCCCTTGTTCTCCCAGCTATGGCGCAATGTCGGCGGCGAAGACCAGATCATCGCCCGCACCATCCAGCGCTGGCGGGCGCAGGGGAAGTAAAACCGTAAAAGCGACCTGCCGGGGGCAGGTCGCCGGTTTTACTCGGCGCGCGCAAGCGCGTCGGAGGATAGCGTCATATACACCGTCATGCCGGGCCAGTCCCGGCATCCATCGTGCCACGAATCCACCAGCAGTTGTACACGCGGCACGATGGACCCCGGCACAAGGCCGGGGTGACGGAGGAGCAAAGCTCCGACCGACAGCCTCAACCCCCCGGCTTCACCGCCAGCAACCCCGCCACATGCGCCTTGAACGCGCGCAACTGCGCGCCCGTCAGTTGCGCCACGCTGTCGAGCGACAGCCGTCGCGGATCGACCGAGACCCCGCCGCGCCAGACCTCCCAGTGCAGATGCGGGCCCGTCGACATCCCGGTAGACCCGACATAGCCGATCACCTGTCCGCGCGACACATGGGCGCCGCGCGCCACCGCCATGCGGCTCATATGGCCATAGCCGGTCTCGAGCCCGCCGGTATGCGCGAGCTTCACGAAGTTGCCGTAGCCGCCGGCGCGCCCCGCGAAGGACACGATGCCGTCGGTGACCGCGTAGATCGGCGATCCGTAGGATGCGCCGATATCGACGCCCTTGTGCAATTTCATGAAACCCAGGATCGGGTGCATCCGCCACCCGAAGGTCGAGGTGATATGGCCGGCGACGGGCATCATCATGCCGCGACGTTCGCCGGTCCCCGCCGCGTCGAACCAGCGCGTCGTAACACCGTCGCCGTCGTCGTCGCCATCGCCATCGCCCGACCAGCGGACGAGCTGGACCTTTTTCGACCGCTGGTCGATCCCTGCGAACATCAGGTCGCCGATCCGCGTCTCGCCGGTGGCCGCGCGGGCGCGGGCGATGACGAGGTCGAAACTGTCCGCCGAAGAAATGTCGCGGCCGACCGACACGCGCGTCGCGATCGCCTTGATGAATGCCTCGACCGCGCGCGCCGGCG
Organism: uncultured Sphingomonas sp.; assembly: GCA_964247555.1. Taxonomy (GTDB): domain Bacteria; phylum Pseudomonadota; class Alphaproteobacteria; order Sphingomonadales; family Sphingomonadaceae; genus Sphingomonas. The sequence goes on from CAXTVB010000034.1 coordinate 6,900, forward strand.
CGCCCGCGGCCCGGACCGAGCGGTAGAGGCTGGACCCGACCAGCCCCTGCAAGCGCAACGGAGTATTGTCGATCGCGATCGGCTGGCGCGTCATCGCCAGCCCCTGCGCGGTACGGCCGAGCGTCAGCGCCAGGTCGAACCGCGCGCGCAGGGCCAGTTTGTCCAGCGGGCGCGCGACCCGCCGGTCGGTACGCCGGCCGAGCGTCAACGCGATCTGCGTGCCGGGCGCAAGATCACCGAGCGGCACCGCCTGTGCCACCAGCCGCGCCGCCGCCGCGGCATCGGGCCGGCCGACACCGGCGCGGACCAGCGCACGATCGAGCGCGTCGCCGTCGCCGATCGTCGCGGTCAGTTCGACGGTCGGCCGCTCGGGCGCTTCGGCCAGCGGACGAACGAGGTCGTTCGCCGCCATCCGCCGTCCGGTATCGCCGCCCCAGGCAAGCGGTGCGATCCCTTGCGCGCGCGCTTCGTCCCATTCCGACGGGGTCAGCGGGGCCGAGACGGAGGCCGGGATCGGACGGTGGAGCGGCGGCGACAGGACCCAGGTCGCGGCGCAGAGCGCGGTGCAGGTCGCGAGCCCGCGCCACCAGTCGCGGCCACCGATCTGCATGCCGAGATCGGGCACCCAATCGACGCCGCGCGTCCGCTCGCCGAACGTGCGCAGGCCGGTCGGCGGCAACGGGGTGTCGAGCCTGCCGAAGCCGCGCGTGGCGGTCCCGCCGGCGAGTTCGAACCCAGATTCGTTACGCAAGAACAAGTCGGTCGCGCTCCATCGGAACGTCGCCGATCCCCCCGGCGCTGGTCGCCACGCTATTGCGGACCAAACGCTAAAGTCAAATTAACCCTCGTCGTCCGCGGCATACCGTGCGGCGGGGCGTTTCGCACATGCGCCGGTTCGTTGCGTACCAAGCCATTGCGCGCGCACCCGCAAAGCCCGATGTTCGCATCCATGACCAGCCGCGACACAGGCGCCGTCACCGCGGTGCTGGGGCCGACCAACACCGGTAAGACGCACCTCGCGGTCGAGCGGATGTGCGCGCATTCCAGTGGCATGATCGGCTTTCCGCTGCGCCTGTTGGCGCGCGAGGTCTATGACCGGGTGGTGCGCGAAAAGGGCGCGTCCCGCGTCGCGCTGGTGACGGGGGAGGAGAAGATCGTGCCGCCCGATGCACGCTGGTTCCTGTGTACCGCGGAATCGATGCCGGCCAGGGACGTGGCATTCGTCGGGATCGACGAGGCGCAGCTGGGCGCGGACGCCGAGCGTGGCCACGTCTTCACCGACCGGCTGCTGCGCGCACGCGGGCGCGAGGAGACGATGATCCTCGGTTCGGAGGCGCTGCGCCCGGTCGTCAAGGCGCTGGTGCCCGAGGCCGAGATCGTCGGCCGCCCGCGCTTCTCCACGCTGAGTTACGTGGGCGCGAAGAAGATCAGCCGCCTCCCCAAACGATCCGCGATCGTCGCGTTCAGTGCGGAGGAAGTCTACGCGGTCGCCGAGATGCTCCGGCGCCTGCGCGGCGGCGCGGCGGTGGTGATGGGCGCGCTGTCCCCGCGTACGCGCAACGCGCAGGTCGCGATGTTCCAGGCGGGCGAGGTCGATTATCTGGTCGCGACCGATGCGATCGGCATGGGGCTGAACATGGACGTCGCGCATGTCGCCTTCGCCTCGCTCAGCAAATTCGACGGACGGCGGCAGCGGCGGCTGACGACGCCCGAAATGGCGCAGATCGCGGGGCGCGCGGGGCGGCACCAGCGCGACGGAACGTTCGGCGCGATCGCGGAGGACGGGCCCGGCGCGTTCCTGCCCGAAGAGGTGCTGGCGATCGAGGAGCATCGCTTCCCGAAGCTCGATCACCTGTACTGGCGCGACGGCGAACCCGATCTGTCGAGCATCGACGCGCTGGTCGCCAGCCTGGAGGCGCGGCCCCCCGCCGGCATGCTGCGCGCCGCACCCGAAGCCATTGACCTGTCGGTGCTGAAGCGGCTGGCCGAGGAAGGCTGGGTCCGCGCGCGCACCCGTGCGCCCTCGATGGTCGCGCGGCTATGGGCGGCGTGCGGCGTGCCCGATTTCCGCAAGGTCGGGCTCGATCCGCATGCGCGGTTCGTGTCGCGGCTGTTCGGCCACTTGAGCGAGGGCAACGGCCATCTGCCGCACCAATGGTTCGCGGACGAGATTGCGCGTCTGGACACGATCGCGGGCGATGTCGAGGTGCTGGCCGGACGGATCGCGTCGGCGCGCACCTGGGCCTATATCGCGCAGCGTCCCGACTGGCTCGCCGATCCCGTGCACTGGGCCGACCGCACGCGCGCGATCGAAGACCGGTTGTCCGACGCGCTCCACGCCAGCCTGACGCAGCGGTTCGTCGACAAGCGAACGACCGCGTTGATGCGCCAGATCGGTGCCGACGCGTCCGCGCTGCCGGTCACGATCGGCGCCGAGGGCGAGGTGCTGGTCGACGAGCATGTCCTCGGCCGGCTCGACGGGTTCCGCTTCACCGTGGCGGGCGATGCGCGCGCCGGCGACAAGCGGCTGTTGCTGGCGGCGGCGGAAAAGCGGCTGGCGGGCGAACGGCGGCGGCGTGCGGAGGCGTTGCTGGCGGCGGCGGACGATGCGTTCCTATTGGTGGCGACGGCGGTGCGGTGGGACGGGCACGTCGTCGCGACCATCGCTGCCGGCCCGTCGCTCGCCCGCGCGAAGATCATGCTCGACCGCGCGCTCGACTGCCTCGACCGGCCGCTGCGGGACAAGGTCGAGGCGCGGCTGATGCGGTGGCTGTCGGGTTTGCTGGCAGAGCATCTGCCCGCCTTGGTCGGCCTGGCCACCGCCGCGCGCGATCCCCAGGCAAGCGCGGCGATGCGTGCGGTGGCGGCGACGCTGGAGGCCGCGGGCGGGATCGCACCGCGCCTCGCGCACCGCACTGCGGTCGACGCGCTGTCGATCGACGAACGGCGCGGGCTGCGGCGGATCGGCGTCGTCATCGGCGCGCTCGACATCTACGATCCGCGGCTGCTGAAACCCCGCGCGGCGGCGCTCCGCCACATGCTGATGGGCCTGCGCGGCGCGCCGCCTGCGCTGCCACCCGAAGGCGCGACCGTCCTCCCACGCGGCGCGGCGGCGGCGGATGCGGGGTTCCGTCCGCTGGCGCAGCAGGCGGTGCGGATCGACCTGGTCGAACGGATCGCGCGTGCCGCGCACGACGCGCGGCAGGGGCGCGCGCCGTTCGCGCCCGACGCCGCGCTGGCGACGTCGATGGGACTCGAACCCGCGACGATCGAACGGTTGATGGCCGAACTGGGGTTTCGCGCGGCCGGCGGCGAAGCGGCGGGGCGATGGATCTGGCACGGACGCCCGCCCGCGAAGCGCGCGGTGGTGAAGCACGATCCCGACAACGCCTTCGCCGCGCTCGCCGGGCTGCGCCTGCATGGCTGAGGCGACGATGCGGCTCGACCGGTATCTGTGGTGGGTCCGGCTGGCATCGTCGCGCACCGTTGCGCAAGGCATGGCGGAGGACGGCCATCTGCGGATCGACGGTCGCGCGGTGGGCCGTGCGCATGCCGCGGTCCGGATCGGCAACATATTGACCTTCGCCGCGCACGGCCGCGTCCGCGTCGTCCGCATCGCCACGCTGCCGCTGCGGCGTGGACCGGCGGTGGAGGCGCAAGCCTGTTACGACGACCTCAGCGATGAGAACGTCTCGCAGCAAGCCCCCATCGATTGACGACGCCGGGCAGCGCGCATAGCAGCGAGCATGTTCGGGTCGGTTCGCCGACCGCAAGGGAGCCGAAGCAATGACCTACGTCGTCACCGATGCCTGCATCCGCTGCAAGTACATGGATTGCGTCGAGGTCTGCCCCGTCGACTGCTTCTACGAAGGCGAGACGATGCTGGTCATCAACCCCAGCGAGTGCATCGATTGCGGCGTGTGCGAACCCGAATGCCCCGCCGAGGCGATCCTGCCCGACACCGAATCCGGGCTGGAGCAGTGGCTGGAGCTGAACACGACCTTCTCCGCGCAATGGCCCAATGTGACGCGCAACGCCGGGCAGACGCCTGCCGATGCCGACGAGCACAAGGGCGAGACCGAGAAATACACCAAATATTTCACGCCCGAACCCGGCAAGGGCGACTGACACCACGAACGGTGCGTCCCTACGGGGCGCTAGCGACTCATCCGACTGGTAATTTTGTTGCGGGCGTGGTAGAACCATCCTGACGGGCACACCGTTGCGTGCTGCCCGGTACGGAGACGTTCGACCCACCTTTCTCCTGGCGAACCACGTCCCGCGGATGGTCCGCGCGGGCCACGCATCGCCGGAGTTGACCCGGAAAGGCCCAATATGGCTGTCAAGGCGCTGTCCTTCGATGTCGGTGACTATGTCGTTTACCCAAAGCACGGCGTCGGCCGTGTGATCGAGCTGCAACGCTCGGAAATCGCGGGCATGCAGCTGGAACTGTACGTTCTGCGCTTCGAGAAGGAGCGGATGACGCTTCGCGTACCGACCAACAAGGCCGAAAGCGTCGGCATGCGCAAGCTGTCGTCGGACAAGACGATGCGCGAGGCGATGGAGACGCTGAAGGGCAAGCCCAAGGTCAAGCGGACCATGTGGTCCAGGCGTGCGCAGGAATATGAGGCGAAGATCAATTCGGGCGACCTGGTGTCGATCGCCGAAGTGGTCCGCGACCTGTTCCGCGCCGACGACCAGCCCGAGCAGAGCTATTCCGAGCGCCAGATCTTCGAAGCGGCGACCAGCCGCCTGGCGCGCGAACTGGCGGCGATGGAAGAGGTCGACGAGCCCAAGGCGCAGGAGAAGATCCTGGAAATCCTCCGCGCATCGGCCGCGATCTACAACAAGGACAAGCTGCCGGCCTGAGCCGACCGCTTTGTACGCGAACGACGAAAGGGCGGCCCGGCGACGGACCGCCCTTTTTTTCGTCGCTTGCGCACGGAGTTGACCTGTGTATTATGCAGACAACACACAGGAGGTCTGCCATGAACCGTTCGCTCCCCGCCATCGCGCTCGCGCTGCTCGCCATTCCCGTCGCCGCGTGCTCGGCGCACTGGAACACCGATGATGACGGCAAGCCCGGTATCGCCGCGAGCGGCAGCGGCGGCGAGCGCCAGTGGACCGTATCGGGGTTCGACGCGGTGAACGTCGCGGCGGCGGGCGACGTGCAGGTCCGGGTCGGCCCCGCCTTCTCGCTGACCGCGACGGGCACGCCCGAGCAGCTCGACAAGGTCAAGGTCACGCAGGACGGCCATACGCTCAACATCGGTCGCCGCAACGGCGTCGGCTGGGGCAGTGGCGGCAGGCTGCACTTCGTCCTGACGATGCCGGCGATCGCCGGCGCCGGGATCGGCGGATCGGGCTCGATCGCGATCGACCGCGTCGAAGGCAAGGCGTTTGAGGGCAATATCGGCGGATCGGGGACATTGAACGTGTCCGGAATGAAGGTCGGCAAGGCCAGCTTCAACATCGGCGGGTCGGGCAATGTGTCCGCGGAAGGCGCCGCGCAATCGCTGTCGGTGTCGATCGGCGGATCGGGCAGCGTCAAGGCGGCGCCCTTGTCGGCCCATACCGCGGACATCTCGATCGCCGGCGCCGGCAAGGTCGCCGCGACCGTGACGCAGACCGCCGACGTGACGATCATGGGATCGGGCGACGTCACCATCGCCGGCGGCGCGAAGTGCAGCGTAACAAAGATGGGCGCGGGTTCGGTACACTGCGGATAGCGCGGAAAGCCTCGATCATCACTTCGTCATGCCGGACTTGATCCGGCATCCATCGTGCCGCGCATGTCCCGGCCATTGTTCTGGTGGCACGATGGACCCCGGGACAAGTCCGGGGGGACGTTGGCGGTGATGGGTTGGCCGCGCCTCTTGCGTTGCGGAGATTTTCAAACGATCCCCACCCGATGATCCGCGCCCTCCTCTTGCTCGCCCTCTTCGCCGCACCCGCGACCGCCGCCGAACGTCGCGTCGCGATCGGCAGTTTCGACCGGGTGCGCATCGATGGGCCGTTCGAGGTCCATATCGCCACCGGCCGCTCGCCCGGCGGGACGATTGCGGGCGACGCGAACGCGATCGAGACGGTCGAATGGCATGTCGACGGTAGCACGCTGGTCCTCCAGCGCGGCAGCGGCGGGTGGGGCGAGCGGGGCCGTGCGGCGGCGACGACGCCGATCGTCGTCACGCTGGGGACCCCCAGCCTTGCCGCCGCGCTGGTCATCGCCGGCGGCACGTTGACGGTCACGAAGATGCGCGGCGACCAGATCGCGCTGTCGGTCACCGGGGCGGGCAGCATCGCGGTCGGCGAGGCGAGTGGCGACGCGCTGGCCGCGACGATCATCGGCACCGGCAGCATCGGCGTCGCGGGCCGGGTCGCCAAGGCACGGCTGATGACGAACGGCACCGGCTCGATCGACGCCGGCACACTGGACACGGCCGACCTGTACGTGCGGCTCGACGGTCCCGGCGTCACCACCGCGCGGGCGCGGTACACCGCGACGGTCGACGATGTCGGGCTGGGCCGCGTGACCGTGCTGGGCATCCCCAAATGCACCATCCGCGCTCCGGCGGGTGGGCCGGTGACGTGCGGGACGGGCAAATAATTTCCGTCATGCCGGGCTCGTCCCGGCATCCGGGACCGCAAGCATCGCCCTTCATTGCTCTGGATACCGGGACGAGCCCGGTATGACGGAACCTTATATCAACGCCAGTTCCGCCAGCTTGCCGATCAGCGCGGTCGGCATCTCCGCGACGCCGCTCGCGCCCTTGCCGAGGTCGACGGGGGCATCCGCCGCATCCAGATAGCGCCAGCCCTGGTGCGCGCGCTTCGGGCGGGCCTGGACCAGGACCAGGTCCGGCGCGAGACGGATCGCGACGCGACCCCCTTCCGCCTCGCCGAACCCCGTGATCGGAGACCGGGCCACCAGCTGGTGCTTGATGATCCAGTATAGCGACCCCTCGCCGTCCGGTCCGGCGATTTCCGCATGGCGTTTCGGCAGATAGCGCGTCGTCAGGAACAGCGGCCCCGCCGCGGCGCGCGCGGCCAGACGGTCGGTCAGGATATCGAGGCTCGCCGCGCCGAACGCGACCTTGGTGAGGTGAAGGGGCACGATGGCCAGATGGGCGCCGTACCGCCCGCGATCAACCGTGCAGCCCCCATAGGGCGGCCAGCCCCAGAAACGTGAAAAAGCCCGAACAATCGGTCATCATCGTCACGAACACCGCCGACGATACCGCCGGGTCGACGCCCGATCGTTCGAGCCCGATCGGGATCAGCACCCCCGACAGTCCGGCGACGAGGTTGTTGATCAGGATCGACAGTCCGAAGACCACGCCCAGCGGGACGTTGTGATAGATCAGGATCGTGCCACCGCCGATCAGCACCCCCAGCAACAATCCGTTGGCGAGCGCGATGCGGAATTCGCGCAGGATCATCCACATGGTGTTCGAACTCGTGAGCTGGTTGGTGGCGAGCGCGCGGACGACGACCGCCAGCGTCTGCGTCCCGGCATTGCCGCCCATTCCCGACACGATCCCCATCAGCGCCGCGAGCAGCGCAAATTTGGCGATCTCCCCTTCGAACAGGCCGACGACGCCCGCCGCCAGCATCGCGGTGCCGAGGTTGATGACCAGCCAGATGACTCGCGTCCGGACGGTCAGCGCAATCGGTTCGTTGATGTCCCCGTCGCCCGCCCCCGCGAGCCGCAGCGTATCTTCGCCGGCCTCCGCGGAGATGATGTGGACGACGTCGTCGACCGTGATCATGCCGACCAGCCGCCCCGCCTGGTCGACGACCGCGGCCGAGATCAGCGCGTATTTCTGGAAGCGCAGCGCGACCTCCTCCTGATCCATGTCGACCGGGATCAGCGTCTGTTCGCGTTTCATCACATCGCCGATCGGGATGTCGCGCGGGGTGCGCAGCATCCAGGACAGCGCGACGGTCCCGACGGGCTTGTGCGTGGTGCCGACCACGAACACTTCCCAGAAATCGGTCGTCAGTTCCTCATGGCTGCGCAGGTAATCGATCGCGTCGCCCACGGTCCAATGTTCGGGCACCGCGATCAGATCGCGCTGCATAAGGCGGCCGGCGGACT
>CAXTVB010000035.1:0-14773 GCA_964247555.1 uncultured Sphingomonas sp.
GCGGCGCGTGCACGGTGGAGGTCGACGGCCATGCCGTCCGCTCGTGCCGCGTATCGATCGGCAGCATCGAGGGCGGGTACGTCACCACGATCGAGGGGCTGTCCCGCGAGCGCACGCATCCGGTGCAGCTGGCGTTCGTCGCCGCCAACGTGCCGCAATGCGGGTTCTGCATTCCCGGGATCGCGATGGCGGCGGCGGTGTTGCTGAAGGGGGTGCCCGACCCGAACGAGGACCAGATCCGCGCCGCGATCACCAACATCTGTCGGTGCGGCATCTACCCCCGGCTGATCGACGCGATCCAGCGCGCGGGCCGGGCGATGCGCGGCGAGGAAACGATCCCCGCGGGCTTCCGCCCCGGGATCGATCCTGCCGATTCGGCGCGGCTCGTGCCGGCGCTGGTGCCGCCCCGCGCGCCATAAGTGACGCGAACCTGTCGGATCGCTGACAACCGAGTTCAGCTTCGCGCCAGCACGCGCGGCCCAATACGACGCCATCATCCGGGCCGGTGCGTTCATCGGCCTCAACAGGAAGGATCGGATCATGGTCAAGTCAATCATCGGCGTCCTGCTCGCCGCCACCGCGTTCGTGCCCGCGATCGCGGATGCGCAGCAGGCCAATGGCGAAGCCCGCGGCGACGTACAGGTCGATGCGCAGCATCAGGCGCACCGCGACGCGAATCGCGCGCAGCGCCAGCAGCAGCGCGCGCCGAACCAGCAGGGTCAGGCGCAGGTCCAGGCCAACGCGCAGGTCCGCCAGGGGCAGCCCCAGCAGGGCCAGCAGCAGCCGGGCCAGCCCCAGCGCAACCAGTATCAGCAGGGACAATATCGCCAGGGGCAGCAGGGCCAATACCAGCAGGGCCAGCGCCCCAACGCGGTGCAGGGCCAAAACGGCTATAGCGGTCGCGGCGACCAGGGACGGCCGAACTTCGGCCCGAACGCGCCGGGTGGCCAGGGCGGCTATGCCGGACGCCCGAACGATGGGCGCGGCTACGACAATCGGGGCACTGACGGGCGGGGCAATGACGGGCGCGGCAACGACGGGCGCGGCGCACAGGATCCCCGCGGCTATCAGAACGGCCGTGGCTATCAGAACGGCCGGGGCTATCAGGACCAGCGCGCCGGGCAGAACCGCGGCAACTGGAACAATGGCTGGCACGGCGATCGGCGCTACGACTGGAACAGCTACCGCGCGCAGAACCGCGGCGCGTTCCACCTCCCGCGCTATTACCCGCCGGGCGGCGGCTATGGGTATCGCCGCTACTCGGTCGGGATCACGCTGGGTTACGGCTTCTACGGCCAGAATTACTGGATCGGGAACCCGTACGACTATCGCCTGCCGCCCGCCTACGGCCCGTATCGCTGGGTGCGCTACTACAACGACGCGCTGCTGGTCGATGTCCGCAGCGGCTACGTCGTCGACGCCGCGTACGGCATATTCTGGTGAGCTAGTCCCGTTCTCCCGCGAAAGCGGGAGCCCAGGGTTGCGAAGGACATCGCTCGTAACCCTGGGCCCCCGCGTTCGCGGGGGAACTAGCCCCACCGGACCCTCTTGCCTTTCCCCTGACGCGACGGCAATCGGCGCGATCATGGCCATCAGGAAACCCGGTTCCCCTTCGAAGATCCGCCAGCTCGCCGGGCTGAGCGTCGCACAGCGATTGGATGCGCTCCCCGGCGTCACCCGCGCCGAGATGCCGACGGCGCAAGTCTATTACCATCCGGATTTCCTGTCCGTCGCGCAGTGCGACACGCTGGTCGCGATGATCGACGCGCACCGCCGCCCCTCGACCCTGCTGTCCGACAAGGCGGGCACGGGCTTCCGCACCAGCGAAAGCTGCGACATGAACCGCCAGTCCCCCGACATCCGCCCCATCGACGAGGGCATCGCGCAACTGCTCGGGATCGATCCTGCCAAGGGCGAGACGATGCAGGGCCAGCGTTACGCGCCGGGCCAGCAATTCCGCGCGCATCACGATTATTTCCACGAGGGCGAAAGCTACTGGCCAGCGATGAAGGCGTCGGGCGGGCAGCGGACGTGGACTGCGATGGTGTATCTGAACGATGTCGAGGAAGGCGGCGCGACCTGGTTTCCTCAGGCCGGCATCCGCGTCGCGCCCAAGCGCGGCCTGCTGCTGACCTGGAACAACATGAACCCCGACGGCAGCCCCAACGAACTGACGCTGCACGAGGGCATGCCGGTGGTCGAGGGCGTGAAATACATCGTGACCAAATGGTTTCGCGAGGGCGACTGGATACAATAGCCCGGCTCGCGTAGGGCCTGGCGATGGACGTCCTCGGCATCTCCCGATCGATCATGGGCCAGCCCTGGCGCTGGCGGGCGACGAGTGCGGACGCGCGCGATCCGGGATTTACGCCCGATGACCTCGTGACCCAGATCCTGATGGCGCGGGGGTGCCCGCGCGAGGCGCTGGACCTGCACAGGACGCCGTCGATCCGCGGCTTCATGCCCGACCCGTCGATCTTCCGCGACATGGATCGCGCCGCGGATCGGCTCGCCGACGCGGTGATCGCGGGCGAACAGGTCGCGATCTTCGGCGACTACGATGTGGACGGTGCGACGTCGGCGGCACTGCTGGTGCTGGTGCTGCGCGATCTGGGGATCGAGGCCCGGCCCTACATCCCCGACCGTATGACCGAGGGCTATGGCCCGACCAGCGCGGCGATGCTGCGACTGGCGGCGGAGGGCGCGACGCTGATCGTGACGGTCGATTGCGGCGCGCAGGCGTTCGATGCGCTGGCGGCGGCGCATGCCGCGCCCGTCGATGTCGTCGTCGTGGACCACCATCAATGTGCCAGCGCCCTGCCCCTCGCGCATGCGCTAGTGAACCCCAACCGGCTGGACGAGGGCGAAGGTGCCGCGCACGGGCACCTGGCGGCCGTCGGGGTCGCGTTCCTGCTGGGCGCGGCGCTCGTCCGCACGCTGCGCGCGCGCGGGTTCTTCGCGCACCGCGCCGAACCGCGGCTGATCGACCTGCTGGATATCGTCGCGCTGGGCACCGTCGCCGACGTGGCGCAGTTGCGCGGGTTGAACCGCGCGTTCGTCGCCCAAGGGCTGAAGGTGATGGCGCAGCGCCGCAATATCGGCCTGGCCGCGCTGATCGAGGCGTCGCGGCTGACGCGTGCACCAACCGCGACCGATCTCGGCTTCGCGCTCGGTCCCAGGATCAATGCGGGCGGGCGCGTCGGCAAATCGGATCTGGGCGTGCGCCTGCTGACGACGCGCGATCCCGACGAGGCACGGGCGATCGCCGCCGAACTCGACCGGTTGAACGAGGACCGCCGCGCGATCGAGGGCAATGTCCAGCTCGAGGCGGATATGATGATCGCCGCCGATCGCCGGGTGGCGGTCGTCGCAGGGCCTGGCTGGCATGCGGGCGTCATCGGCATCGTCGCCGGGCGACTGAAGGAGAAGCTCGGCCGCCCCGCCATCGTCATCGCGATCGACGCGGACGGCATCGGTAAGGGATCCGGGCGATCGATTCCCGGCGTCGATCTGGGCCAGGCGGTGCTCGCCGCCAAGGAACATGGTCTGGTCATGGCAGGCGGAGGCCACGCTGCCGCGGCTGGTCTGACGATCGCCGCCGACCGGATCGCCGCCTTCGCCGATTTCATGGAGGCGCGCCTGTCCGCTTCGATCGATCGCTCGATCGGCGACCGGGCGCTGCTGCTCGACGCCGTCATGGCGCCGGGCGGGGTCAACCCGGATTTCGTCGGTGCGATGGAGGCTGGCGGGCCGTACGGCATGGGCTGGCCGGCGCCGCGCATCGCCGCCGGGCCGGTGCGTGTGGTGAAGGCGGATATCGTCGGCAACGGCCATGTCCGTGCCATCGTCGCCGGCGACGACGGCCGCAGCCTGAAGGCGATGGCGTTCCGCAGCGGCGAGACCCCGCTCGGCCAGGCGTTGCTTGGCGCGGGGCCGCATCGCCGGCTGTGGATCGCGGGCCGCGCGAAGATCGACGACTGGTCCAGCCGCCCGAGCGCGGAACTCCACCTGGAAGACGCCGCCTGGGCCGACCGACCGGCTTGACGGCTTTCCCCCCCGCCCCTAGATGCCCGCTTCGCACCGCGCACGGCCCCTTCGTCTAGCGGTTAGGACGACGCCCTCTCACGGCGTAAGCACGGGTTCGATTCCCGTAGGGGTCACCAGCCGGTCTTCGCCACCGGTTCGACGACGACGGCGTAAGGTTCCCGTCAGGCGCGCGCGATAGGCCCGTTCGATGTCGCGCGTTCGCAAAGTCTCATGATCGCCTGGACCGGCGCGGACGACGATCGACTCCGCGCGCTTTGGGGCGTCGAGCCGCTGGCGCGGCTGGCGCCGTCCTTCGCCCGGTCTCAGGCCTGCGTTCACAACCGCGCGCGCAAGCTGGGCCTCGTCTCGTGCGGCGTCGCGCACCGCTTCGAGCGGTCGCCCTGGACGGATGCGGAGGACGATGCGATCCGCGACGGATGGACCAGGATCGACAGCCGCGCGGTCGCGGCGGGTCTGAACCGGTCGCACGACGCGGTCCGTCGACGCGCGCGCAAATTGGGGTTGGTCGGTACCGGCCGGGTCCGGAGCCCGGGGCCGACGTGCTGACGGCCCATGGCTGGTGCGGGTAGTCGGGGTCGAACCGACACTCCTTGCGGAACCGGATTTTGAGTCCGGCGCGTCTACCAATTCCACCATACCCGCAAGCATGGGCCAGCGCGCCGCCTAGCCGATGCCCCGCGGGGTCGCAACCCGTCAGGCGTCGGGAAAATCCGCGCCCACGCTGCGATCGCGGTAGCGTTCGATCTCCGCCAGCCGCTCCTTCAGCTTCGCCGTCACCATGTCGTAGCCCCATTGGCCGAGCACCAGATGTCGCGGCGGGTCCTGGTCCTGCGTCAATGCGATCATCGCCTCCGCGCCGCGCACCGGATCGCCGGCCTGCTTGCCGCTGACGTCGGACGTGCTTTTCAGGCGCGCGCCGGCGGTGTCGGCATAGGCTGCGATCCGGTTCGGCGTCTGGTGGAGCGATCGCCCTGCCCAGTCGGTGCGGAACGGGCCCGGCTCGACGCAGGTGACGTGGATGCCCAGCGGTTTTCCTTCGGCATGCAGCGCGTCGGACCAGCCCTCGACCGCATGCTTGGACGCGGCATAATAGCCCGAGCTGGGAAAGCCGATCAGCCCGGCGACCGAGGTGATGTTGATGATCCGCCCGCCGTCTTGCGCCCGCATCAGCGGCAGGACCGCACGGGTGAGCGCGAACAGGCCGAAGACGTTCGCGTCGAACTGCGCACGGATCGCGTCCTCCTCGCCCTCCTCGACCGCGCTCTGATAGCCATAGCCCGCATTGTTCACGAGGACGTCGATCCGCCCGAACCGCGCCTTCGCCGCATCGACCGCGGCGGCGATCTGCGCGGCGTCGGTCACGTCGAGCGCGGCGGTCAGGACGGTGTCGCCCGCCAGGTCGGCGATCTGATCCGGATGGCGGGCGGTGACGACGACCGGCCAGCCGCGCGCGATCACGAGCTTGGCGAGTTCGCGGCCGAAACCGGTGGAGCAGCCGGTGATGAACCAGACGGGCGGCGTATCGGGCATGGGATTTCCTTCAGGCGTTGCGCGCGCTGAACGCGCGGCCTGCCCGCGGGATGCAATCAATTCACCGGCGGTCGCCTGCGATAGCTCAGCGCCTCCGCGACATGGACCCGGCCGACCGTCTCCGCGCCGCCCAGGTCGGCGATCGTCCGCGCGACGCGCAGGATCCGGGTATAGCCGCGCGCGGTCAGCCGCATCGCGTCCGCGGCCTGGGTCAGCAGCGTGCGGCCCGGCGCGTCCGGCGTCGCGACCCGGTCGAGCAGCGGACCATCGGCTTCCGCGTTCGTCCGCACGCCCTCCCCGGCGTAGCGCATCGTCTGGACCGTCCGCGCCGCCGCGACGCGCGCGGCGACCGCGGCGGAACCCTCGGTCGGGGGCGGCAGCACCAGGTCCGCCGCCCGCACCGCGGCGACGTCGACGTGGAGGTCGATCCGGTCTATCAGCGGCCCCGACACCTTCGCCTGATAGTCCGCCGCGCATCGCGGCGCGCGGGCGCAGGCGAGTCCGGCATCGCCCAGATGCCCGCACCGGCACGGATTCATCGCCGCGACCAGCTGCACCCGCGCGGGAAAGGTCACATGCGCATTGGCACGCGCCACGCTGACCGATCCCGTCTCCAGCGGCTGGCGCAGCGAATCGAGGACGGCGCGCTGGAATTCGGGCAGTTCGTCGAGGAACAGCACGCCCAGATGCGCCAGGCTGACCTCGCCCGGCTTCACCTTCAGTCCGCCGCCCGTCAGTGCCGCCATCGAGGCCGAATGATGGGGCGCGCGGAACGGTCGCGTCCGCGTCAGCCGGCCGTCGGTGAGCGTGCCCGCGACGGACTGCACCATCGACACCTCCAGCGCCTCGGCCGGGTCGAGCGGGGGCAATATGCCGGGCAGGCACGCCGCCATCAGCGACTTGCCTGCGCCGGGCGGCCCGCACATCAGCAGGTTATGGCCGCCCGCCGCCGCGATCTCCAGCGCGCGCTTGGCGGTCTCCTGGCCGCGGACCTGGGCGAGGTCCGGTCCCTTGAACACATCCTCCGCCTCGCCCGGCCGCGGCGCGGCGAGCAGGCCGTGGCCCTTGAAGTGGTTGATGAGCCCCAGCAGGTCCGGCGCCGCGACGACCTCGATCGATCCGGCCCAGGCCGCCTCCGATCCTTGCGCGGCAGGGCAGACCAGTCCCTTGCCCTCGCCCGACGCGAACAGCGCGGCGAGCAGCACGCCCGGCGACGGCGCGATCCGCGCGTCGAGACCCAGTTCGCCGACCACCACATAGTCCGCCAGCGTCTCGACATCGACCACGCCCATCGCGCCCAGCAGCGCGAGCGCGATCGGCAGGTCGAAATGCGACCCCTCCTTGGGCAGGTCGGCGGGGCTGAGGTTCACCGCGATCCGCTTGGGCGGCAACGCCAGCCCCATCGCGGCGATCGCCCCCCGCACCCGTTCGCGGCTTTCCCCGACCGCCTTGTCGCCCAGCCCGACGACGTTGAAAGCGGGCAGGCCCGGAATCAATTGCACCTGGACCTCGACGGCGCGCGCTTCCAGCCCCAGATACGCCACTGTCGATACGATCGTCGCCAATGCGTTTCCCCCGCGCAATCCGGCCGTCATATCCGCCTTTGCATCACGCGGCACCGCGAGATGGATCGCATGCCAACCTATTTGCCGCCGGAACCGATCATGCCCTCCCCCCGCCACCCCGCGATGCGCATCGCCCAGCTCGGCGCGGGCGGCGTGCTGATCGTCGGCGCCGGGGTGGTCGGGCCGCTGCCGGGACCGGGCGGCATCTTCCTGTTTGCGGGGGGGATGGTCCTGATCCTGCGAAACTCGCATTGGGCGCGGCGGCGCTGGGCGCGGCTGAAACGGCGCTGGCCGAAGATCGGGTCGCTCGTGGACCGCGCGATGCGCCGCCCCTCCGCGATCCGTCGTGCACAGCGTGCGAAGGCGGGTCGGCTGCGTTGACTTGTGCGGCCGCCGTGGCTATGCGCAGCGCCGAACAAGGCCGTCCCCTGGGCGGCCTTCTTGCATTCGATGCAGGCCGAACCGAATTTGAGGAATGAACGATGAAGCGGACCTTTCAGCCGAGCAATCTGGTGCGGACGCGCCGCCACGGCTTCCGCGCACGGATGGCCACGGTCGGTGGCCGGGCCGTGATCCGCGCCCGCCGCGCGCGCGGCCGCAAGAAGCTGTCGGCGTAACCATGCCCGCGGGTGGCACCGTCCGGACGGTCGCCACCCTCAAGAAGCGCAGCGATTTCCTTGCCGCCAATGGCGGCAGGCGCGCCCCGATGCCGGGTTTCGTCCTGCTGATGCGCCCGAGGGGCGACGGCGACGATTCGATGCGCATCGGCTACACCGTCACCAAGAAGATCGGCAATGCGGTCGTCCGCAACCGGATGAAGCGCCGGCTGCGTGCGCTCGCGCGGACGGTGCTGCCGCTGAAAGGCGTGCCCGGTGCGGACCATGTCCTGATCGGCCGTCAGGGCGGGATCGAACGCGATTATGCACTGCTCGAGGTCGAACTGGGCAAGGCGCTGGCGAAGATCGCCCGGTGATCGCACGGCTGCTGATCTGGCTCGTGCGCGGGTGGCAATTGGGTCCCTCGATCGTCCTGCCGGCCAGTTGCCGCTACAGCCCAAGCTGTTCCGCCTATGCAATCACCGCCCTTCGCCGCTATGGCGCGGCCAGGGGGGGCTGGTTGGCCGCGAAACGCATCGCGCGTTGCCATCCCTGGGGCGGGTACGGACCGGACCCCGTACCTTGATGGCCCGTACCCTGAACCAAGTGGAAGACGAGCAGTGAAAGACGATCGCCAGAATTTCGTCCTGTTCGCGGTGATCGCGGCGCTGATCCTGTTCGGCTGGCCGCTGATCCAGGGCAAGTTCTTCCCCACCGCCAACCCGCCGGTGACGAAGATCGAGGCGGGCAAGACCAAGGTCGTCGCCAATCCCAGCGCCGATCCCACCGCGGATGGGCTCGCTGCGGTCAAGGACCGCAACGTCGTGCTGGCCAGTACGCCGCGCGTGACGATCGATACGCCGCGGCTGCACGGATCGATCAACCTGAAGGGCGCGCGGATCGACGACCTAGTGCTGAAGACCTACAAGGAAACGATCGCCAAGGATTCGCCGCCGATCCGGCTGCTGTCCCCGGCGGGCGCACCCGAGGCGTATTTCGCCGGCTTCGGCTGGCGCGACGACGGGCTGAAGCCACCATCGGCCGACACCGTCTGGACCGCGTCGTCGCAGACGTTGACGCCGGGGCATCCGGTGATGCTCGATGCGGCGAACGCGACCGGGCAGCGGTTCCGGATCACGATGGCGGTCGACGACGGCTATGTCTTCACGATCCGGCAGAGCGTCCTGAACGCCGGCAAGGCGCCCGTGCCCGTCGCGGCCTATGGCCTCGTCAACCGGATCGGCGTGTCGAAGGACCCGGCGACGTGGACGATGCATACCGGCCCGGTCTCGGTACACGGCGGCGGCGCGGACTATTCGCAGAAGTTCAAGGACATCGATGCCGCGCCCGAGAAGTTCGCGTCGACCGGCGGCTGGCTCGGCTTCACCGACAAATATTGGCTGACCGCGCTCGTACCCGATCAGGTCGCGCCGTTCGACGGCGAATTCCGCGCCGGTGCGAACCAGGCCTATCAGGCGGACTATTCGGTCCAGCCCAAGCTCCTGTCCCCCGGCCAGATCGTGACGCAGTCGAGCCGCTTCTTCGCGGGCGCGAAGGAGGTGCGGCTGCTCCAGCGCTATCAGGACGAAGGCATCGAGAAGCTCGACAAGTCGATCGACTGGGGCTGGTTCGAGGTCGTCGTCCGGCCGATCTTCACCTATCTGGACTGGCTGTTCCGCATCGCGGGCAATTTCGGCGTCGCGATCATCCTGCTGACGTTGACGATCCGTGGACTGATGTTCCCGATCGCGCAGCGCCAGTTCGCCTCGATGGCGAAGATGCGTGCGATCCAGCCGAAGATGAAGGCGCTGCAGGAACGCCACAAGGACGACAAGACGCGTCAGCAGCAGGAAGTGATGGCGCTGTACAAGTCGGAAAAGGTCAATCCGCTCGCGGGATGCCTGCCGACGCTGCTGCAGATCCCCATCTTCTATGCGCTCTACAAGACGCTGATGCTGACGATCGAGATGCGGCACCAGCCCTTTTTCGGCTGGATCAAGGATTTGTCCGCGCCCGATCCGCTCACCCCGCTCAACCTGTTCGGCCTGCTGCCGTTCGTCCCGCCGCACGTCATCGCGATCGGGGTGATACCGATCATCTACGGCATCTCGATGTACTATCAGTTCAAGCTGAACCCGGCACCGATGGACGATGCGCAGAAGCAGATCTTCGCGTTGATGCCCTGGGTCCTGATGTTCGTCATGTCGTCGTTCGCGGTCGGCCTGCTCGTCTACTGGATCACCTCGAACGTGCTGACGATCCTGCAGCAGCAATTGCTCTATTCGCGTCACCCGGCACTGAAACAGGCCGTCGCGAAATGAGCGACGACGATGAAGGCGGCTTCGACGAGGAACTGGTCGAAACCGCGCGCAAGCTGTTCGCGGGACCGATCGGCTTCCTGAAGTCCGCGCCAAGCCTCGAGCATCTGCCCTCCCCCGACGTGCCGGAGATCGCGTTCGCGGGACGGTCGAACGTCGGCAAATCGTCGCTGCTGAACGCGCTGACCGGTCGCAACGCGCTGGCCCGTACGTCGAACACGCCGGGGCGGACGCAGGAACTGAACTTCTTCGACGTCGGCGAGCCGCTGGAATTTCGCTTGGTCGACATGCCGGGCTATGGTTTCGCCAAGGCCCCGAAGGATGTCGTCAAGAAATGGCGCTTCCTGGTCAACGACTTCCTGCGCGGGCGGCAGGTGCTGAAGCGCGCGCTGGTGCTGATCGACGCGCGCCACGGCGTCAAGGAGGTCGACCGTGAGATCCTGGAAATGCTCGACAAGGCGGCGGTCAGCTACCGCATGGTCCTGACCAAGGCGGACAAGGTGAAGGCGACCGACCTGGCCGCGGTGACCGCGTCGGTCGAGGCGGAAGCGCGCAAGCGGCCCGCGGCGCATCCGGGCGTGCTGGCGACGTCGAGCGAGGGGGGCATGGGGATTGCCGAATTGCGCGCGGCGGTTTTGGAGGCGGTTCGGGTCTGAACCTGTTTTCCTGCGAACGCAGGAGCCCAGGGTAACGGCGCGCAACGCTCGTGGCCCTGAGCTCCTGCGTTCGCAGGAGCACGCACGCGGAGAGCGCCTTACCCGAACACCCGCTTCATCGACCGCTCCAGCATCACCAGCTGCCACAGGGTCCGCCCATGCTCAGCGCGCCCCGACCGGTGCGCCGCGGCAAGGTCGGCGATCGCCTCGCCATCGAACCATCCGCTCTCGATCAGCGTCCGCGACGTCGCCAGCGCCGCAGCCTCGCCCGCCAGCGCACCGCGGAACCAGGCCGAGATCGGCGTCACGAACCCCATCTTTCGCCGATGGAGGATATCGGCCGGCAGATACGGCGTCAGCGCCTTCTTCATCAGCCACTTCCCCTGCCCGCCCCGCAGCCGCATCGACACCGGCAGCGTCGCACAGAATTCGATCAGCCGGTGATCGAGCAGCGGCTCGCGCGCTTCGAGACCGACCGCCATGCTCGTCCGGTCAACCTTGGTCAGGATATCGCCGGGCAGCCAGCGCGTGAGGTCGGCATATTGCGCCCGGTCCAGCGCATCGCGCGCGGGCGCGCCGCGCATCGCGGCGACATAGCTATCCTCCGCGCGGTACCCCCCCAACTGCCGCCGCGCCTCGGCCGAGAACAGCCGTGCGCGTAGCGCGGGCGTCGTCACGCCGACCGCCTGCGCATAGGCTTCGTCACCATCGCCCGCGAGCGCGAGCAGCGTCGATTTCGCGCGCAGCGGTCGCGGTGCCCAATCGGCCTTGGGGTAATGGCGCCCCAGCGCGCCGAACACCGATGTCCGCATTCCCACCGGAAGCAGACCACGCACACGCTCCTCCGCTGCGTGGAAGCGGTAGCGACGATACCCGGCCAGTGCCTCGTCCGCGCCATCCCCCGACAGCGCGACGGTCACGCTTTCCCGCGCCAGCGCACACACCTGGTAGGTCGCCAAGGCGGACGCGTCGGCAAAGGGTTCGTCGAAGCTCGCGACCAGCGTATCGATCAGCGCATGATCGTCGGACGAGACGATCCGCGTCGCATGGTCGGTCGCGAAACGCTGGGCGACCCGATCGGCATAGGCACGCTCGTCGTGATCGGCCTCCGCGAAGCCGATCGTGCAGGTCTTGACGGCGGACCGGCTCGTCTCCGCCATCAGCGCCACCACCGCCGAGCTGTCGACCCCGCCCGACAGGAACGCGCCGAGCGGGACGTCCGCGACCATCCGGCTGCGGACCCCGTCCCGCATCTTCGCCAACAGTTCCTCGCCCAACGCGTCTGCGGACCCGCGCGCGCGGTTCGTAAAATCCACGTCCCACCACCGCCGCGGCGCGGGCACGCCCTTGCCCCGTTCGGCGAGCAGGAAATGCCCGGCCGCGAGCTTGCGGACGCCCGCGACGAGGCAGGCATCGTCGGGTACATAGCCCCAGGCCATGTAATCCTCGACCGCGCGCAGATCGGGCGTGCGACGGACCAGCGGATGCGCGAGCAACCCTTTCAGTTCCGATGCGAACGCCACCGATCCGTCCGACAGTTCGACATAGTGAAGCGGCTTCACCCCCAACCGATCGCGCGCGAGGAACAGCGTGCCCCGGTCGGCATCGTGCAGCGCGAAGGCGAACATGCCGTTCAGCCGTTCGAGCATCGCCGGTCCCCAGGCGCGCCAGCCGTGCAGCAGCACCTCGGTATCGCCCGCGGTGCGGAACACCGCGCCCTTCGCGGTCAGTTCGGCGCGGACATCGGCGAAATTATAGATCTCGCCGTTATACGTGACCGTCAGCGCGCCGTCCGACATCGGTTGCGGCGACCCCTCCAGGTCGATGATCGACAGCCGGCGATGGCCCAAGCCGACGCCGGGCGCGGTCCATATCCCCTCCCCGTCCGACCCGCGATGCGCCATCGCGGCAATCATCTGGGCGATCCGCTGCGGTTCGACGGGCTTGGGCGTCCCGGGATGGAAGATCCCGGCGATGCCGCACATCAGTCGATCCCCGACGCGCGGTCCGCGATCGTGCCGATATCGCCGAGCGCGGCGCGGAAGGCGCGGATCGCCGCCGCCGGGTCCTGACCCGCGTCGTCGTCCGCGGACAGATGGATCGCGACCGCGCGCTGCAGACCGCCGAACAGGCGTGCCTTCATGCCTTCGATCTTGGCCAGCGGGGGGGCGTTCGTGGTGACATGGCCCACGCGATACCATGTCGCGACGACGCGCTCCACCGGGCGTTGACCCAGACCGGCGGCGGTGATGCGCATCGCGGAGCCACCGTCGATATCGGGTAGGTCGGCGATGCGGACCCAGCGATCCTCTTCGCGCAGTACGCCCTGGCCGAACGCGATCAGCTCGTGCCCGCGTCCCTGGCTGCCATAGACCGCGACTGCCATGTCGACCCGGTGCCCCGCGGCGTCGGCGTAGCGGCCGAACAGATGATGGTCGGCGCCCGGATAGTTCGGCTCCCACGGCGCGTCCAAGCTGACGTCGACGCGGTGCCAGCCGGGCACGTCCGGCAGGTCGATATGCGCAGGGAGCGGCTGCGCGCGTCCGGCGATCGCCTGCGACCAGGCGGGGAACAGCCCGGCGACCGCCAGGACCAACAGCGCCGCCACCGGCAATGCCATCCGGTGCCGTGCGGGTGCCTGCAACGTCGCCGGATCGAATGCCGGCGCATCGGGCGCGCGATCGAACCAGCGCCAGCCGATCGCAAGCACCGCCGCCATAACCAGTCCGAAGAACACCCAGCCATAGACGATATGGTCGAAGCCGGTGGCATGTTCGAGCGAGATGCGGTTCGCCGCCCAGATCGTCGCGAAGGCGCGAATGCTGTTCGCCACGACGGGCACGACGATGCAGACCACCAGGAACACCGCGCGCCGCGGCCAGGACCGGAAGCAGACATTGGCGACCAGGACGCCGAAGGCCATCATCGCGATCACGAACTTCGCACCGGAACAGGCCTCCGCGACTTCGAAATAATACAGGCCGCCATGGATCATGACGCCGTCGAGCGTCGCCGGGATGCCGGACGCGTGCAGCATCGGCACCACCATCTCCGCAGTGATCGTCTGCAGCGGCGATTGCAGCCCCTCGCCGAACGGTACGAGGAACAGCGCGTAGCCGAGCGGAAAGGCCAGTCCGCGTGCCACCGCCGCGCCGAGGATCGTCACCACCGCACCCTGCAGCATGACCGCAAGCCCGAGATGCCGCGCAAAGGACACGGAACCCGCCTCCCCCATCAGCCACATTGCGCCGCCGCCGGCGACGATCGCGAGTCCCGGCCACCAGGCGGCGGGTGTCAGTTGCGCCAGCGCGCCGCGCCGCTGCCACACCAGCCACGCGACGACGGGGCCGATGAACAGGCAATGCCCGAAGGTCGTGCTCGTCCACCAGATGTGCGCGAGATCGCCGAGATCGGCGCGGAACAGCGCCAGCAGCGCCGCGCCGGCGATCGCCAGCGCGGCGAGGTGCCGCTGCCACGCGGTGGACAGGCGGACGGTTGCGGGAGCGGGCAGCGCGACGGTCATGCGGCCTCCAGCGCCAGAAGATCGGCAAGCGGGGCCAGGCGTTCGGCCCAGGCGTAGCGCGTCATCACGCGCGCCCGCGCGGCGTCGCCCAGCGCGGTCGCTCTCGCCGGGTCGTCGAGAAGGGCGACGACCGCTCCGGCGAATGCCGCCGTGCCGTCCGCGACCGAGATGCACCCCCCATGGTCGATACCCTCCGCCGCGCAAGGGGTCGCGACGACCGGACGGGCCATCGCCATCGCTTCCAGGATCTTGTTCTGCACCCCGCGCGCGAGCTTCAGCGGGGCGACGCAGACGCTGGCGGCGAGCCAGCCACGGACATCGTCGACCGCCCCCGTCACGACGACCGCGTCCGATGCCAGCGCGCGGACCGCTGCGGTCGGCGATCGGCCGACGATCGCAAGGCGGGCGGACGGGTGGCGGGCGCGGATGGCGGGAAGCATTTCGGCGACGAACCACGCCACCGCCTCCGCATTGGGGGCATAGTCCATCTGCCCGGTGAAAACGATCAACGGGCCGTCCGTCGCGACCGGCACGACAC
>CAXTVB010000036.1:0-5568 GCA_964247555.1 uncultured Sphingomonas sp.
CCCAAGGCGATCGCAGGTGCGAGGAATGCCACTACCGGTGCGCTCGTGGCCTGGGGCCCGGTTGCCCGCAAACCCCGGTGGCGGGTCGAATATCCCGTGCCGTGGAACGGCGGGACGATGGCGACCGCGGGCAATTTGGTGTTCCAGGGCACCGCGATGGGCGAGTTCCGCGCCTATGCCGCGGATACGGGGAAGCCGCTGTTCCGCTATCCGGTCCAGTCGGGCATCATGGCGGGGGCCAGCACCTTCACCGTCGGAGGCGAGCAATATGTCGCGGTGACGACGGGGCGCGGCGGCTCTTTCCCGCTCGCGGCGGGCTATGCCGGTGGCGCGTCGCGGACGGTGCCCAGCATCGCGCGCGTGCTGGTCTTCAAGCTTGGTGGTACCGCGAAGCTCGCACCGCTGCCCGCCGCGACCGGCGCCGACGCCGCGCTGCCGCCATCGACCGGCACGCCGCAGCAGATCGCGGACGGCCAGCAATTGTTCGGCCGCAACTGCCAGGTCTGCCACGGCGCGAATGCGGCCGGCGGCGGCGTCATCCCGAACTTGCAACGCGCATCGGTCCTGGCGAATGCGGAGGCGTGGAAATCGATCCTGATCGATGGCGTGCTGAAGGATCAGGGCATGGTCAGCTTTTCGCAGGTGATGACGCCCGCGCAGGCGGAGGCGGTGCGGCTGTACGTGATCGACGAGGCGAACTGGGGCAAGACGCATCTGGGCGCGGGAGCGAAGGGGCCGCAGTGACCGCTGGATACTGAGTAATCCATCATCGTCACCCCGGGCTTGACCCGGGGCCCCGCTTCTTCGACGGTCCAGAAGAAGCGGGGCCCCGGCTCAAGGCCGGGGTGACGGTTTGACGACGGGATGGCGGATGAATCCCGCCAGACGGGTGACGAATCCCCCCCACCCCGCTACAGCCCCGCGCATGACCGAGATCACCCCGCAGATCGTCGCCGAACACGGCCTGTCCCCCGCCGAATACGACCGCGTGCTGGCCGCGCTGGGCCGCGCGCCGAACCTGGTTGAACTCGGCATCTTCTCGGTCATGTGGTCCGAGCATTGCAGCTATAAATCCAGCCGCATCCATCTGAAGAAGCTGCCGACCACCGGCCCGCAGGTCATCTGCGGGCCCGGCGAGAATGCGGGCGTCGTCGATATCGGCGACGGTCAGGCGGCGATCTTCAAGATGGAGAGCCACAACCACCCCTCCTATATCGAACCGTACCAGGGCGCGGCGACCGGTGTCGGCGGCATCCTGCGCGACGTGTTCACGATGGGCGCGCGGCCGGTCGCGAATTTGAACGCGCTTCGTTTCGGACGGCCCGATCATCCCAAGATGCGCCACCTGATCGCGGGCGTCGTCCACGGGATCGGCGGCTACGGCAATTGCGTCGGCGTGCCGACGATCGGCGGCGAGGTGAATTTCCACGCCGCCTATGACGGCAACATCCTGGTCAACGCGATGACGGTCGGGATCGCGGACCAGGACAAGATCTTCTACTCCGCGGCGTCGGGCATCGGCAATCCGATCGTCTATGTCGGCTCCAAGACCGGCCGCGACGGCATCCACGGCGCGACGATGGCGTCGGCGAGCTTCAACGAGGACAGCGACGAGAAGCGCCCGACGGTGCAGGTCGGCGATCCCTTCACGGAGAAATTGCTGATCGAGGCGTGCCTGGAACTGATGGCGACCGACGTCATCGTCGCGATCCAGGACATGGGTGCAGCGGGGCTGACGTCGTCGTCGGTCGAGATGGCGTCGAAGGGCGGGGTCGGCATCGAACTCGTCATGGACGACGTGCCGCAGCGCGAAACCGGCATGACGCCGTACGAGATGATGCTGTCCGAATCGCAGGAACGCATGCTGATGGTCCTGAAGCCCGGCCGCGAGGCGGAGGCGGAGGCGATCTTCCGCAAGTGGGAACTCGATTTCGCGGTCATCGGCCGCGTTACCGATACCGGCCGCATGGTCCTGACGCACGAGGGCGAGACGGTGTGCGACATCCCGCTCGGCCCGCTCGCTGACGATGCGCCGTTGTACGACCGGCCGCACGTGAAGACCGAGCCCCCCGCCCCGCTCGCCAGCGTGCCCGATTGCGCCGATCCCGCCGCAGACCTGCTCAAGCTGATGGCATCCCCCGACATCGCATCGCGGCGGTGGATCTGGGAGCAGTACGACCACATGGTCGGCGCGGACACCGTGCAGCGCCCCGGCGGCGATGCGGGCGTGGTCCGCGTCCACGGGACCGACAAGGGCCTCGCGGTCTCGACCGACTGCACCCCACGCTATTGCTATGCCGACCCGTACGAAGGCGGCAAGCAGGCGATCGCGGAATGCTGGCGCAACCTGACCGCGGTCGGCGCGAAGCCGCTTGCAACCACCGACTGCATGAATTTCGGCAACCCGCAGCGCCCGGAGATCATGGGCCAGTTCGTCGGCTGTATCGAGGGCATGGCGGAGGCCTGCGCCGCGCTCGACTTCCCGATCGTAAGCGGCAACGTGTCGCTGTACAACGAGACCAAGGACGAGGCGGGCGGCGCGGCGGCGATCCTCCCGACGCCGGCGATCGGCGGGGTCGGGCTGCTGGCGGACTGGTCGAAGTCGGCGACGATCGCGTTCAAGGGCACCGGCGACATCATCGTGCTAGTCGGCGGGCACAGGGGGCATCTCGGCCAGTCGCTATGGCTGCGCGAAATCCACGGCATCGAAGGCCGCGACGCCGGTCCGCCGCCACCGGTCGACCTCGCCGACGAGCGCGCCGCGGGTGACTATGTCCGTTCGGCGATCGAGAGCGAGGTCGTCACCGCGTGCCACGACATATCCGACGGCGGCGTTGCGGTCGCGGTCGCGGAGATGGCGCTGGCGGGCGGCGTCGGCGCGATGCTCGACACCTCGGCCGAATGCGGCGTCGCGGGCACGTTCTTCGCGGAGGACCAGGGGTTGTACCTCGTCACCGTCGAGGATCACGCGCTGTACGACTTCCTGCTCGGCGCGGAGGCCGAGGGGGTCGATGCGCATCCGATCGGCCGGACGATCGCAGGGCGGATAGTGTTCGAACTGGAGGCCGGGGACTATGTCGTGACGCTCGCCGACCTGCGCGCCGCGCATGAGGGGTTTTTCCCGAAGCTCATGGGGGTGGATGCGGGACTGGCATAACCCTCATCCGTCACCCCGGGCTTGTCCCGGGGTCCATCGTGCCGCACAACCAGATGCGTGAGAATGCGCGGCACGATGGATGCCGGGACGAGCCCGGCATGACGGTGCGGTGCGCGCTCGGTACCAGTCCCTACTTCACCGGCGTCCAATGCTGCGTCTGACAGATGAACGCGATGCAGCCCTGGACCTTCAGCGATCCGTCGGGCTGGCGGCGGACGATGGATTTGTAGCTGCGGCCCGATTTGGGGTCGTAGATCCGCCCACGCCAGTCGTCGCCCGCATCCGCGAAGCCGGACAGGACGGAGATGCCGACGAACGGACGGTCGCGGAGTTTCGGATCGGGATTGTTCACGTCGGTCCGCGGTGCCGCCGTCGAAACATGCAGCAGCCGTTCGATCCGCCCGCACGTCACCGCGCCGCAGCGACCGACCGCGATGACCGCGGTGCCGTCCTCCACGACCCAACGGCCGTCGATCGGGACCGCCGCGGTCGCGGGCGCGGCGGCAAGCAAAAGCGTGAGGATCGCGGGTGCGATTCGCATATTCGTCATCTACCTGTCTGTGGATGACCGCTTCATGCGCGACATCGCATGAACGGACAATGCACGAACTGCCATGAATTGGACCGCCGGTCCGAGCGGACCACCACCTGAACGTTGTCTCCGCGCGATCGATCCGGCAGGGCGGGTCATGATGTCGCCACCCTTCGATCCCACGCCCCCGGCCGGCAACGCCAGACCGGCCGAGGGGTATCGCAGTATTGCGGTGCCGGACGGCGCCCCGCTGTGGCGGCGATTGTTCGCGTTCGCCGGTCCGGGCTATCTGATCGCGGTCGGATATATGGACCCGGGCAACTGGGCGACCGACCTCGCCGGCGGATCCGCCTATGGCTATGCGCTGTTGTCGGTCATCTTGCTGTCGAACCTGATGGCGATGGTGTTGCAGGCGCTGTCCGCGCGGCTGGGGATCGCCAGTGGGCTCGATCTCGCGCAGGCATGCCGCGACCATTATCCCAAGCCCGTCTCGATCGCTTTGTGGCTGCTGTGCGAGATCGCGATCGTCGCGTGCGACCTGGCCGAGGTGCTAGGCACCGCGATCGCGCTGAAACTGCTGTTCGGGATGCCTTTGGTCTGGGGCGTGTGCGTCACCGCGCTCGACGTGTTCCTGATCCTGGCGCTGCAACGCTACGGCTTTCGCAAGCTGGAAGCGTTCGTCGTCGCGCTACTGCTGATCATCGCAGGATCGTTCGTCTTCGAACTGGTGCTGGCGAAACCCGATTGGGGCGCCGCGGCGGCGGGTCTGGTGCCGAGCGCGCGGATCCTCAGCGATCCCGCGATGCTGTATATCGCGATCGGCATATTGGGCGCGACCGTCATGCCGCATAACCTGTATCTGCATTCCTCGATCGTCCAGACCCGCGCCTATCGCCAGGACGATGCGGGGCGCAGCCAGGCGATCCGGCTCGCGACGATCGACAGTACCTTCGCGCTGGGTCTCGCCTTCTTCATCAACGCCGCGATCCTGATGCTGGCGGCGGCGACCTTCCACGTCGCCGGGCATACCGGAGTCGCGGAGATCGACGAGGCGTACCGACTGCTGACGCCGCTGCTGGGTGGTGCCGCCGCCAGCATCGTGTTCGCGGTCGCGCTGCTGGCGTCGGGACAGAATTCCACCGTCACCGGGACGCTGGCCGGACAGATCGTGATGGAGGGATTCCTACACCTGCGCATGCCGGTCTGGCTCCGGAGGATGGTGACCCGCGGGATCGCGATCGTGCCGGCGGTGATCGTCGTCGCGGGCACGGGCGATGCGGGCGCGACGAAGCTGCTGGTGCTGAGCCAGGTCGTGCTGAGCCTGCAATTGCCCTTCGCGGTGGTGCCATTGGTGCATTTCGTAAGCCGCCGCGACGTGATGGGGCGGTTCGCGATCGGCCTTGGCGCGCGCGTCTTGGCCTGGGGGATTGCGGCGGGGATCGTCGGGTTGAACGCGGTGTTGGTGTACGGGTTGGTTTGAGGGGTGACGTTCCTCCCGTCCCGCAAGCGGGAGGGGGCGGGGGTGGGCGCTCGCTCTCGACCGGGTCGCGCGTTGATGGCGAGCGCCCACCCCCCAGCCCCCTCCCGCAAACGGCAGGGGGGAGCGCAGAAACAGGCGGGTGACTTTGCCCCGCGTCCGGTTAGGATGGCAGACGACGACGCCATGAGGGATGCCCGCGTGCCCGCTACCGCCATTATGCCCGAAACACGCCCCGACACCGCCACCTCCACCCCCAATGCGCTCGCCGACGCCATCCTCGACACGCTCGTCCACCGCATCGGCAAGGACGCGCAGGCCGCGTTGCCGCACGACTGGCTGGCGGCGACGATCCTGACGGTGCGCAACGATATCATCGAACGCTGGATGGTGTCCTCCAAG
>CAXTVB010000036.1:5578-14631 GCA_964247555.1 uncultured Sphingomonas sp.
GTCTATTATCTGAGCCTCGAATTCCTCATCGGCCGGCTGCTGCGCGACGCGGTCGCCAATCTCCAGAGCAGCGACGAGGTCGGGGCGGCGCTCGCCGTCCACGGTGTCGATCTCGCCGAACTGGAGGAGATCGAACCCGACGCGGCGCTGGGCAATGGTGGCCTCGGGCGGCTCGCGGCATGCTTCATGGAAAGCCTCGCGAGCCTGGAACTGCCGGCCTATGGCTATGGCATCCGCTACATGAACGGCATGTTCCGCCAGCGGATCGAGAATGGCTGGCAGGTCGAACTGCCCGAGAACTGGCTGGTCCACGGCAACCCCTGGGAATTCGAACGCCGCGAAAGCGCCTATTTCGTCGGTTTCGGCGGCGAGGTCGTCGGCCATGACGACGGCACGATCCACTGGAAACCCGCCGAGGCGGTGGAGGCCATCGCGGTCGACACACCCGTCGTCGGCTGGCGCGGGAAGCGGGTCAATACGCTGCGCCTGTGGACCGCGCGCGCCTTCGACCCGATCCGGCTCGATCGGTTCAACGCCGGCGATTTCTCGGGCGCGCTGGCCGGGCAGATCGGTGCCGAAACGCTGGTCCGCGTGCTCTATCCCAACGACTCCACCGCGGCGGGCCAGGAACTGCGGCTGCGGCAGGAATATTTCTTCTCCTCCGCCTCGATCCAGGACATCGTGCGCCGTCACGTCCAGTATTTCGGCGATATCCGAACG
Source organism: uncultured Sphingomonas sp. (assembly GCA_964247555.1). GTDB lineage: Bacteria > Pseudomonadota > Alphaproteobacteria > Sphingomonadales > Sphingomonadaceae > Sphingomonas. Next base: position 6,299 of record CAXTVB010000036.1, read on the forward strand.
CTGGCCGACAAGGCGGCGATCCAGCTGAACGATACCCACCCGGCGGTCTCGGTCGCCGAACTGATCCGCGTGCTCGTCGACTATCACGACCTCAACTTCGACGAAGCGTGGGACATCACCAAGCGGACGTTCGGCTACACCAACCATACGTTGCTACCCGAAGCGCTGGAAAGCTGGCCGCTGCCGCTGTTCGAACGGTTGCTGCCGCGGCACATGCAGATCGTCTACGCGATCAACGCGAAATTGCTGCGCGAGGCACGCGCGGCCGACGGGATCGACGAGCGCGCGATCGCAGCGATCAGCCTGATCGACGAGGGCGGCGAGCGGCGGGTGCGGATGGCGAACCTCGCCTTTGCGGGATCGCACAGCGTCAACGGCGTCGCCGCGCTCCACACCGACCTGATGAAGCGCACGGTCTTCGCCGACCTGCACAAGCTGTATCCGACGCGGATCAACAACAAGACCAACGGCATCACCCCGCGCCGCTGGCTGCAGGAATGCAATCCCGGGCTGACCGCGCTGATCCGCGAGGCGATCGGCGACGCGTTCCTCGACGATGCGGAGCAGCTCGCCGATCTGTCACCGTTCGCCGAGGACAGCTGGTTCCGCGAGAAATTCGCCGCGGTGAAGCGCGCGAACAAGGTGGCGCTGGCGGATCATATCAGGACGACCATAGGCCTCCGGATCGATCCGGGCGCGATGTTCGACGTGCAGATCAAGCGCATCCACGAATATAAGCGCCAGCTGCTCGGCATCATCGAGACGGTCGCGCTGTACGACCAGATCCGCGGCCATCCCGAACGCGACTGGACGCCGCGCGTGAAGCTGTTCGCCGGCAAGGCGGCGTCGAGCTATACGAACGCGAAGCTGATCATCAAGCTGGCGAACGACGTCGCGCGGCGGATCAACAGCGACCCGTCGGTCGGCGGCCTGCTGAAGGTCGCGTTCCTGCCCAATTACAATGTCTCGCTCGCCGAGAAGATCGTGCCCGCCGCCGATCTGAGCGAACAGATCTCGACCGCAGGCATGGAGGCGTCTGGCACCGGCAACATGAAGTTCGCGCTGAACGGCGCGCTGACGATCGGGACGCTGGACGGGGCGAACATCGAGATCATGGAGCGTGTCGGCGTCGAGAATATCGTGATCTTCGGCATGACCGCGGACGAGGTCGAGGCGAAGCGTGCGGGCGGATACGACCCGCGCGCCACGATCGAGGCGTCGGGGGCGCTCAACCAGGCGCTGTCGGCGATCGCATCGGGGGTCTTCTCGCCCGACGATCCTGCGCGCTACAAGGACCTGATCGACGGCCTGTACGCGCATGACTGGTTCATGGTCGCCGCCGATTTCGACGCCTATGCCGCCGCGCAGCGCGAGGTCGATACGCGCTGGGCCGATATTCCCGGCTGGGAGGCGGCGGCGATCCGCAACGTCGCCCGCGTCGGCTGGTTCTCGTCGGATCGAACCATCCGCGAATATGCGACCGACATCTGGGGCGTGTTGTGAAGCCGCCCGCGGGCGCGATCGCCGCGTTGCTCGACGGAAGCCATACCGATCCCTTCTCGCTGCTCGGCGTGCACGAAGGGCCCGAGGGGCTGTTCGCGCGGACCTGGATTCCGGGCGCGGAAACCGCCGAGGCGTTCGATCTGGCGGGCGTATCGCTCGGCACGCTGGACCGCGTCGACGACGAGGGCCTGTTCGAGGGCGCGATCGCGGGCACGCGGCAACCCGTGCGCTACCACGCGACCGGCGGCGGGGCGATATGGTCGCTGGCGGACCCGTACAGCTTCGGCCCCGTGCTCGGCCCGGTCGACGACGTGCTGATGGCCGAAGGCACGCATCTGCGCCTGTCCGACAAGATGGGGGCGCACCCGATTCGCCACGAGGGCGCGGACGGCATCCACTTCGCGGTCTGGGCCCCCAATGCGCGGCGCGTGTCGCTGGTCGGCGATTTCAACGACTGGGACGGTCGCCGCCACGTCATGCGCCACCGCGGCGATACCGGCGTATGGGAGATCTTCATCCCCGATATCGGCGAGGGGTGCCGCTACAAGTTCGAGATATTGGGCGCGGACGGCGTGGTGCAGCCGCTGAAGGCCGACCCCTTCGCGTTCGCCGCCGAACTGCGCCCCGCGACCGCCTCCGTCACCACCGCCCCACCGCGCCACGTCTGGAAGGACGACGCGCACCGCGCGCATTGGGCGAGCGTCGATCCCCGGCGGGTGCCGATCAGCATCTACGAGGTGCATGCCGGGTCGTGGGACCGCGATGCGAACGGCTGGTTCCTCAGCTGGGACGCGCTGGCCGACCGGCTGATCCCCTATGTCGTCGACATGGGATTCACGCACATCGAATTCCTGCCGGTCAGCGAATATCCCTACGATCCCAGCTGGGGCTATCAGGCGACCGGGTTGTTCGCCCCAACGGCGCGGTTCGGCGATCACGAAGGCTTCGCGCGCTTCGTCGAGGGTGCGCACGAGGTCGGAATCGGGGTGCTGATCGACTGGGTGCCCGCGCATTTCCCGACCGACGCGTTCGGCCTCGCGCGGTTCGACGGCACCGCCTTGTACGAGCATTCGGACCCGAAACTCGGCTTCCACCCCGACTGGAACACCGCGATCTACAATTACGGGCGACGCGAGGTGGCGAGCTTCCTCGTCAACAACGCGCTGTTCTGGGCGGAGCGCTATCATGTCGACGGCGTGCGCGTGGATGCGGTCGCGTCGATGCTGTACCGCGACTATTCGCGCGAAGAGGGCGAATGGGTCCCGAACAGCGACGGCGGCCGCGAGAATTGGGAAGCGGTCGCGTTCCTGCGTGAGACGAACAAGCAGCTGTACGGCCAGCATCCCGGCATCTTCACCGTCGCCGAGGAATCGACCGCCTGGCCGGGCGTGACCGCGCCCGCGCATGACGGCGGGCTGGGGTTCGGCTTCAAGTGGAACATGGGCTTCATGCACGACACGCTGCAGTATATGCGGCGCGAACCCGTGCACCGGCGGCATCATCACGACGAGATGACGTTCGGCCTGATGTACGCCTTCAGCGAGAATTTCGTCCTGCCGCTCAGCCATGACGAGGTCGTGCACGGTAAAGGATCGCTACTGACGAAGATGTCGGGCGACGACTGGCAGCAATTCGCCAATCTGCGCAGCCTCTACGCGTTCATGTGGGGGTATCCCGGCAAGAAGCTGTTGTTCATGGGGCAGGAATTCGCCCAACGCGCGGAATGGGACGAAGGCCGCGCGCTCGACTGGCACCTGCGCGAGGCGCGGGCGCACGAGGGCGTCCGGTCGCTGGTCCGCGATCTCAACCGCCTCTACGCCGCGAAACCCGCGCTCCACGCGCGCGATTGTGAGCCCGAGGGGTTCGAATGGCTGGTCGCGGACGATTCGTCGAACTCGGTCTTCGCCTGGGTCCGCCGCGCGCCGGGCGAGGCGCCGATCGTCGTCATCGCCAACCTGACCCCCGTCGCCCGCGCGCCCTACGTCATGCGAATGCCGGAGAACGGCCGCTGGCGCGAAATCCTGAACAGCGATGCGCAGGACTACTGGGGCAGCGGCCTCGGCAATCTGGGCGTGGTGGAGGCGGCGGACGGCAAGGCGTTGATAACGCTGCCGCCGCTCGGCACCATCTGGCTGGAATATGAGGGATAGGCACAGGTCGAAAACGGCCGAGCGAAGAGAGGATCGAGGATGGACCACCGCAGACAACCGCTCGCCCGCGACGCGATGGCCTATGTGCTGGCGGGCGGTCGCGGCAGCCGCCTGGCCGAGCTGACCGACACGCGCGCCAAGCCGGCGGTCTATTTCGGCGGCAAGTCGCGGATCATCGACTTCGCGCTGTCGAACGCGATCAATTCGGGCATCCGCCGGATCGGCGTCGCGACGCAGTACAAGGCACACAGCCTGATCCGACACCTCCAGCGCGGCTGGAACTTCCTGCGCGAGGAGCGGAACGAAAGCTTCGACATCCTGCCCGCCAGCCAGCGGATCAGCGAATTCCAATGGTATGAGGGCACCGCCGACGCGGTATTCCAGAACATCGACATCATCGAAAGCCACGGCCCCGAATTCATGGTCATCCTAGCGGGCGATCACATCTACAAGATGGATTACGAGCTGATGCTCCAGCGCCACGTCGATGCCGGCGCGGACGTGACGGTGGCGTGCATGGAGGTACCGCGCAGCGAAGCCAGCGGGTTCGGGGTCATGGCGGTCGACGCGAACGACATCATCACCGCCTTCGTCGAGAAACCCGCCGATCCGCCGCCGATGCCCGGCAAGCCCGACATCAGCCTGGCGTCGATGGGGATCTACGTCTTTCGCACGCGCTTCCTGTTCGACCAGCTGCGCCGCGACGCCGCGACGCCCGGATCGAGTCGCGATTTCGGCAAGGACATCATCCCGTACCTCGTCGACCACGGGAAAGCGGTCGCGCACCGCTTCGCCGACAGCTGCGTCCGCGCGCCCGAGGAGAGCGAGGCCTATTGGCGCGACGTCGGCACCGTCGATGCGTATTGGGAGGCCAATATCGACCTGACCGATGTCGTCCCCAAGCTCGACCTGTACGATCGCAGCTGGCCGCTGTGGACCTATTCGGAAGTCACGCCGCCGGCCAAGTTCGTCCATGGCAGCACGGGCCGCCGCGGCGAGGCGGTGTCGAGCCTGGTATCGGGCGACTGCATCATCTCGGGCTCGTCGATCCACCGCAGCCTGATCTTCACGGGCGTGCGTGCGCACAGTTTCTCGCAAATGGAGCAGGCGGTGATCCTGCCGCGCTGCACGATCGGGCGCGGCGCGCGGTTGCAGAAGGTGGTGGTCGATCGCGGCGTGGCGATTCCGGAAGGGTTGATCGTCGGCGACGATCCGGTGCTGGACGCGCGGCGCTTCCGGCGGACGGACAACGGGGTGTGCCTGATCACCAGCGCGATGGTGGAGCGGTTGTGAGGGGGGCATGTAATTCCTCCCCGGCACGGGGAGGGGGACCATGCCCAGCATGGTGGAGGGGGCAGGCCGCAAGCCGATCGCTCGCGACCCGCCCCCTCCACCACGCCTTCGGCGCGGTCCCCCTCCCCGCGCGCGGGGAGGAATTGCGGTGACCCTTACCGTCCTATCCGTCGCGTCCGAAGCCTACCCCCTCGTCAAGACCGGCGGGCTCGCGGACGTCGTCGGCGCGCTTCCCGCCGCACTCGCGCCGCACGGGGTCGCGACCACCACGCTGCTGCCGGGCTACCCCGCGCTCGCCGCCACCGCGAAGCGCGCGAAGACCGTCCATCGCTGGCCCGACCTCCTCGGCACGCCCGCCAAATTGCTGGCGGCACAGATCGAAGGCCATCCGCTGCTGATCCTCGACGCGCCGGCGCTGTTCACGCGCGGTGGCGGCCTGTACGGCGATGCGGGGGGCAAGGACTGGCCCGACAATTGGCGCCGCTTCGGGGCGTTGGCGCGCGCCGCCGCCGACCTCGCCTCGGGAGTCGTCGCCGACCACCGCTTCGATATCCTCCACGCGCATGACTGGCAGGCGGCGATGGCACCCGCCTATCTGCGCTACGCCCCCGGGCCCGGCGTTCCGGCCAGGAGCGTCGTAACGATCCACAATATGGCGTTCCAGGGCTGGTTCGACGCCAGCGTCTTTCCCGATCTCGGCCTGCCACCCGGCGCCTTCGTGCTGGACGGGGTCGAATATTATGGCGGGGTCGGGTTCCTGAAGGCGGGACTCGAGGCGGCGGACGCGATCACGACGGTCAGCCCGACCTATGCCGACGAAATCCGCAGAGCGGAATTCGGCATGGGGCTGGAGGGCCTGATCGCCGCGCGCGAGGCCCATGTCCACGGCATCGTCAACGGAATCGACCCCGCGGTGTGGGACCCCGAAACCGATTCCGCCCTGCCCGCCCCCTATGGCGCGCGCACGATCGCCCGTCGTGGCACCAACAAGCGCGCGGTGGAGGAGATGTTCGACCTCGACCGCGGCGATGGGCCGATCTTCACCGTCGTCAGCCGGCTGACCTGGCAAAAGGGCATGGACGTGCTGGTCGAGACGCTCGACGACCTCGTCGCGATGGGCGGACGCCTGGCGCTGCTCGGATCGGGCGAGGCGGCGCTGGAAGCGGCGTTCCAGGCGGCAGCGCTGCGCCATCCCGGGCGGATCGGGGTCCGGATCGGCTATGACGAACCGCTGTCGCATCTGTTGCAGGGCGGCGCCGACGCGATCCTGATCCCCTCGCGCTTCGAACCCTGCGGACTGACCCAGCTCTATGGCCTGGCCTATGGCTGCGTCCCCGTCGTCGCGCGGACCGGCGGCCTGGCCGACACCGTCATCCATGCGAACGACGCAGCCGTCGCGGCCGGCGTCGCGACGGGGATCCAGCATGACGGCGTCACCCGGGACACGTTGATCCGCGCGATCCGCCGGGCGGTGGCCTTGTACGATCGCCCCGACATCTGGTGCCGGATGCAGAAGAACGGCATGCAGGCGCAGACCTCCTGGTCGGCCAGCGGCGCGCGCTATGCCGATCTCTACCGCAGCTTGATGGACCCAGCATGATCCGCATCGTCGAAACGACCCCCTATCCCGATCAGAAACCCGGCACGTCCGGCCTGCGCAAGAAGGTCCGCGTGTTCCAGCAGCCGCATTATGCGGAGAATTTCATCCAGTCGGTGTTCGACGTCGTCGAGGGGGCGGCGGGCGCGACGCTGGTCATCGGCGGCGACGGCCGGTTCCTGAACCGCGAGGTGATCCAGATCGCGATCCGCATGGCCGCAGCCGCGACTTTCGGCCGGGTGATCGTCGGGCAAGGCGGCATCCTGTCCACGCCCGCCGCCAGCAATCTGATCCGCCAGCGTGGCGCGATCGGCGGGCTGATCCTGTCCGCGAGCCACAATCCCGGCGGACCGGACGAGGATTTCGGTATCAAGTACAACATCGCGAACGGCGGCCCCGCGCCGGAAGGCGTGACCGAGGCGATCTTCGCGCGGACGAAGACGATCGACCGCTGGCTGGCGGAGGATACGCCCGACATCGATCTCGATGCCCTTGGCGAGGTCAGCGTCGGCGGCATGCCCGTCGAGATCGTCGATCCCGTCGCCGACTACGCCGCGCTGATGGAGACGTTGTTCGATTTCGACGCGATCCGCGCGGCGAAACTGACGATGGCATTCGATGCCATGAGCGCGGTGACCGGGCCGTACGCGACCGAGATCCTCGAACGCCGGTTGGGTTTTGCGGTGGGCACCGTCCGCAACGGTACCCCATTGGAGGATTTCGGCGGCCACCATCCCGATCCGAACCTGGTCCATGCGCACGCCTTGTACGAGACGATGATGGGCATCGACGGGAAAGGTGGCGACGCCCCCGATTTCGGCGCGGCATCGGACGGCGACGGCGACCGCAACCTGATCATCGGGCGCGGTATCTTCGTGACGCCATCGGACAGCCTCGCGATGCTGGCGGCGAACGCGCACCTCTCGCCGGGCTATGCGCGCGGGCTGAAGGGCATCGCGCGGTCGATGCCGACCAGCGCGGCGGCGGATCGGGTGGCCGAAGCGCTGGGCATCCCCGCGTTCGAGACGCCGACGGGGTGGAAATTCTTCGGCAATTTGCTCGACGCGGGGCTGGCGACGATCTGCGGTGAGGAAAGCGCGGGCACCGGCTCCGATCATGTCCGCGAGAAGGACGGGCTGTGGGCGGTGCTGTTGTGGCTCAACATCCTGGCGGTGCGGGGAGAAAGCGTCGCCGAGATCGCGCGCGATCACTGGGCGCGGTTCGGGCGGAATTATTATGCGCGGCACGATTATGAGGGTGTCGAGAGCGAGCGGGCCGATGGGCTGATGGCGGAATTGCGCGGCAAGCTGGACGGGCTGCCCGGTACGCGGATCGGCGACCTGGTCGTCGCGGCGGCGGACGATTTCTCCTATGCCGACCCGGTCGACGGATCGGTCAGCGCGCACCAGGGCGTGCGCGTGCTGTTCGAGGGCGGCAGCCGCGTCGTGTTCCGGCTTTCGGGTACCGGGACGAGCGGGGCGACATTGCGAGTGTATCTGGAACGCTACGAGGCGGACGCGATCGACGGCGACACCACCGCGATGCTGGCCGATATCGTCGCGGCGGCGGACGCGATCGCCGGGGTGGTCCGACATACGGGGCGGGCAGCGCCGGATGTGGTGACGTGAATGACGGTAATTCCTCCCCGTCCCGGGGAGGAATTGGGGGCGCACGCGACGGACGGAAGCACCCGCTTCACCGTCCGCTCCCCCCTCGCCACCAGCATGATCCTGTGCCTCTTCGATGGAGGCCAGGAAACGCGCATCCCGATGCAGCGCACCGGCGACACC
>CAXTVB010000037.1:0-14578 GCA_964247555.1 uncultured Sphingomonas sp.
GGGTACGACGCGGGCAGCCGGTGGCCAGACCGACGCGGGATCGCAGCGTTATGCCGACGGCATCGATGCGTTCAGCCTGACCGGCGCGATCACGGTCGCGAACAGCGGCACCGTGTCGACATCGGGCGCGAGCGCGCGGGGCATCGATGTCGAGGCGGGCCGTGCGAAGACGACGTTCGGCGCGGCCGGCACCACCGCCAGTACCGCGGCGATTACGGTCGCGAACACCGGCACGGTCACCACGTCGGGCGCGAACGCGATCGGCATCAACGTCCAGGGCGATGCCAACCCGATCACGATTGCCAGCAACATCGTGTCGACCAGCGGCCCGAACGCGAGCGGCATCCAGGTCGCGCCAGGCACGGGCGCAGTGCAGATCACGAACACCGGCACGATCACGACAGGCGGCGCGAACGGCTACGGCGTCATCGTCACCCCGACGAGTGGCGCGACGACGATCAACGGCACCGGATCGATCGCGACCAGCGGCGCGAACGCGCACGCGATCTACGTGAATCCAACCGCGGGCACGAACACCGGCGCGGTGTCGATCGCGAGCGGACCGATCACGACCACCGGTGCGAACGCGCAGGGCATCTACGTCCTGAACGCGGGCGGTCCGGTCACGATCGCCGCCAGCGACGTCCGCACGACCAGCGGCGCCGCAATCGTCGTGCAGCAGACCGCGGGCGCGACCGCCCCGATCGTCGTCCAGGCGGGCATCGTCCGTTCGGGTTCCGCTAGTGCCGCGATCAACCTCAGCAGCAACGGTACGACGGGGCCGATCACCGCAAGCGTCGTCGATTCGATCTCGGTCGGTTCGGCGATCGATGCGCGATCGGTCGGCGCGGTCGCGCTGACCGGCGGGACGGTGCAGACGACCGGGACCGGGACGACCGGGCTGGTGGCGATCTCGTCCAGCGGTACCGCGACGGTCGCCTCGACCAGTCTCACCTCCGCCAATCGTGGCATCTATGCGCAGGGTCTCGACAACGTGTCGGTGACGAGCGGCACCCTGGCGTCAAGCAATGCCGACTATGCCCTGATCGCGCGCACCAGCAACGCGGGCAATAACGATCCTGTCGTTGGCACCGGCGCGGGTGTGGTCGACGTGACCAGCGGTACGCTGACCGCCACCAATGTCGGCATCAATGCGTTCGGCCCGCGCGCGACGGTCGACGTGGAGAGCACCAACGTCACGTCGGGCAATGCGGACGCCATCCAGGCTTACGGCCTCGACGTCACCGTGACCAGCGGCAGCGTCACCACCGCGGGCGGCGTGGGCATCAACGCGGGCAACGCGAACGGCGCGACCCGCGCGGCCAATGTCGTCGTCAACAGCGGCACGATCGCAGTGAACGGCACGACGCAGGCGAACAGCGTGGCGCTGTCCGCGCTCGGCCAGTCGATTGCAATCACCAGCGGTACGATCGCGACGGGTGGAACGGGCAACCGGGGCGGTATCAACGCGGTGATCGCGACGCAGAATGCGATCCCGAACGACGGCACGTTCACCGGCAATCTCAGCATCAACAGCGGATCGGTGACGACGGTCGGCGACGGCGCCTATGCCATCCGCGCGGTGGCCGATGCCGGCACGATCACGATCGCCAACACCGGGTCGATCGCGACCAGCGGCGGTTCGCGCGCAGTCGGCGATGGCACGCTCCGTTACGCGGACGGGATCGAGGCCGTCAGCTTCAATGGCAATATCGTGGTCGCCTCGAACAATATCGCGACGTCGGGCACCGGCGTCGATGGCATCCGCGTGGAGGCGAACAGCGGCACGGCGCAATATGCGCCCGCGGCCAATCCGCTGGTCGGCACGGTTTCCGTCACGAGCACGGGTGCGATCACCGCGAGCGGCTCGCAGTCCAACGGCATTCAGGCGACCACTGGTGCCGATGCGCTGTCCATCGCCAACACCGGATCGATCACGACGGGCGGTGCCGATGGCCGCGGCATCCTGGTCGCCGGGACGACCGGTGCCGCCACGATCACGAACAACGCGGTGGCGACGACCGGCATCGGCGCGACCGCGATCGACCTCACGACGACCGCTGGCGCAATCGCGCTGACCAGCACGACCGCTATGACGTCGGGTTCCAGCGCCAACGCCATCAACGCGGTGACGACGACGGGTGCGATCGCGATCACCGCCAGCACCGTTGGGACGAGCGGTACGAGTTCGCGGGGCATTTCCGCGCAGACCACGACGGGCAACATCGTGCTGAACGCGACCAATGTCGCGACGACGGGGGCCTACGATGCCAATAACGGCAATCCATCGGACGCGGTCGTCGCGTTCAACACCGCGACGGGGCCGGGCACGATCACGATCAATACCGGTACGACATCGGCGGCCGGCCAATATGCCAGTGCGGTGTTCGCCTCGGGGGGCGGTGCGGTCTCCATCACCAGCGGGACGGCATCGGCATCTGGCGCGAACACGGACGCGATCGGTGGGGTGAGCGGCACGTCCGATGTGACGATCGCTGCGGGTACGACGACGGCAACCGGCAATGGTGGCATCGCAATCGGTGCGACCGCGAATGCGGGGAACGTGACGATCGGCGCGGGCACCGCGAGCGCTAAGGGCGGCTCGGCGATCACCGCGACTGCCGGGCGGATCGCGTCGATCACCGCGGCCAATGCCGTCGGTGGCGGGGATGCCGCGTCGGGCGTGGCAGTGACGGGCGGCTCTGGCGTCGTCCTCAATATCGGTTCGGCATCGTCGAACGGCACCGCGATCAGCACGACCAACACCCGCACCGGCGTCGTCACCACCCGTCGGGCCGACGCAATCCTGGCGACCGCAACCAACGGGACGATCACCGCGACGATTGGTTCGGCCACCGCGACCGGCGCGGGAGCCGACGCGGTGCGGCTGATCGCGAACGGCACGGGCGGCGGCGTCACTGCCACGATCACCGGCGCGGTCTCGTCCGCCTCGGGCTATGGCATATTCATCGATCCGCCCGGCACCAACACCGTGACGATCGCGTCGGGCGCAAGCGTCTCGGGCGCGACCGCAGGCATCGATGCGGTCGGTGCGACGAATTCCATCACCAATCTCGGCTCGATCGCCAGCTCGGGCGGCCCCGGCATTCTTGCTAGCGGCACCACGACGGTCGACAACAGCGGCGCGATCGCGGGCGCAAACGGTGTCGCAGTCCAACTGGGTGCGACGAACGATACGGTCATCCTGCGTACCGGATCCGCGATCACCGGTAGCATTGCCGGCGGGGGTGGCACCGATGCCGCCGTGTTGATCGGCACGAACACGGCCGCCGCGTCGACGCAGCAACTCGCCACGTTTGCGGGCTTCGATAGCGTCACCGTACAAAGCGGCTACTGGACCGCTGCCGGGACCAACGGCACTGCGGTAAACGGCACCACGATTGCCAGCGGCGCAGCGCTCGAGGTCGCGAACGGCGCTACCGGTATCGCAGGCTACGCCTCGCCGAGCTACACCGACAACGGCACGCTCGTCGTGCGAAGCGCCAGCGCCTCGTCCGGCAGTACGTTCGGGACGTCGGTCGTCACCGGCACCGGCGGCGTTGCCTTCGTGGGGACCGGTACGGCGACGCTCGACGGCGTCAACAGTCTACAGAACACCGGCACGAACACCGTCGCGTCGGGCAGCACGCTGCTCGTTACAGGAACGCAAGGCGGTACGTTCGCCAACGACGGCACCGTGCAGATCGGCACCGGCACCACCACGGGCAATTTCACCGGCAACCTGACCGACAACGGCACGCTCATCATCAACCGCGCCGACGCCTATGCCTTCGTCGGCGCGCTGACGGGCTCCGGCACGTTCGTAAAGCAGGGCGCGGGCAGCATCGTGTTCGGCAGCAACTACGGATTTACCGGTACGACGGTCCTGAACGGTGGTTCGATCCGACTGTCCGCGCCGGTCGCGGCGACGACGATGCTCGATGCGGAAGGCACCGGCACCTATGACCTGTCGGGCAACGCGCAGACGATCGCGCAGCTATCGGGTGCCAGCACGGGCGCGACGATCAACATCGCAAACGGCGCGCTGACGATAGATCAGAACACCGTCACCAGCTTTGCAGGGTCGATCGTCGGAAACGGCAGCCTCACCAAGACGGGGACCGGCTCGCTCAACCTGACCGGCGTCAGCACCTATGCCGGCCCGACGACGATCAACGGCGGTCGCCTGGCGGTAAACGGCAGCATCACCTCGCCGGTCGTCGTCAATGCGGGCGGTACGCTCGGCGGCAACGGCACGGTCGGTTCGACGTCGGTCGCCGGCGGCGGCACGTTCGCTCCGGGCAATTCGATCGGCACGACGACCATCGCGGGCAACGTCACGTTCGCGGCCGGATCGGTCTATCAGGTCGAGGCGAACGCGGCGGGCGCGGCCGACCGGATCAACGCGACCGGTACGGCGACGTTGGCGGGCGGCACGGTTCAGGTGCTGGCGGCGGCGGGGGTCTATGCCCCGTTGACCAACTACACGATCCTGACCGCGGCGGGCGGGGTGACGGGCAAATTCGCGGCGGCGACGTCGAACCTGGCGTTCCTGACACCCTTACTGTCATATGGCACGAACGCGGTGACGTTGCAGCTTGGCCGCAACGACATCTCGTTCGCGTCGCAGGCGACGGCACCCAATGGCGTGGCGGTGGCGAACGCGATCGCGACGCGCGGGCTGGGGGACACGATCTACAACGCGATCCTCGCCCAGACCGCGGGTGGCGCGGGCCAAGCGTTCAACCGGCTGTCGGGCGAGGTCCATGCCACCATCCCGACCGCGATGATCGACAGCGATCGCCGCGTTCGCGACGCCATCATGGACCGTGCCCGCACGGCGCAAGGTGACGGCCTCGGTCTGTGGATGCAGGGCCTCGATACCTATGCCTCTTCGCGCGACCAAGCATCGGCGTTCGGTTTCCATACCAACCGGATCGGTGTCTATGGCGGCGTCGACTATGCCTTTGGCGGCTTCCGGATCGGTGTCAGCGGCGGTTATTTCGACGACAAGCTGCGCGTGCCCGCGCTGGCGAGCAAAGCCGAGATCGAGACCGACCTGATCGGTGGCAGCATCAGCTATGCCGCACTCGGCGGCCGGTTGAACGCGACCGCTGGCGCTACGCATGCATGGCACCATATCGGTACCGACCGGACCGTCGATACGCCGGGTCTGGCAGGTGCCTACGTCGCCAACTACGACATCAAGACGACCCAGGCATTCGGCGAACTGGGCTTCGATCTGCTGCAGGGGCCGGTTTCGCTGACTCCGTTCATCCGCTACGATTACGACGGGTCGCGCGCGGACGGATTCAACGAGATCGGCGGGCCAGCCGCGCTGAACGTCGCGGCCGAGCGTCGCCACAACGAGTTCGGGACGGCCGGCGCTCGGATTGCCGCGTCCTATCCGATCGGCGGCGGCCTGGCGATCGAACCGCACGCGTCCGCCGCCTATCTGCGCACATGGGATACCCTGGCCTCTACCCGGCTTGCGACGTTCGGCGGCACCGGACCGGTATTCGCGATCTCCGGCGACCGGCTTGGCCGCGACAATGTCGACGCGAATGGTGGTATCGACCTCGTCGTTTCGACGCACATCCGCATCGGTGTGACCGGCTATGTCACACGCTCGAGCGAGTGGCGCGACTATGGCGGCAAGGGATCGGTCAGCATCCGGTTCTGATCGTGTTCGGGTCCCCATCGCTCGGTCGTTGCGATGGGGACGTTGATGATGAACGGGCCGCGCTTCAGCGTGAGGTTATCTCATGCTGTCAGTTCGTCGGAAGTGTCCGGCGTGCTCTGTCAGACCAACGTGGCAGGCAGGGCAGGGTGGTGATACCGTCTGCAGATGAGGCGCAAGTCGATAGCCCTTCCGCCTAGCCGGTTCCGGCGTTTCAACTCGTCCCCGAGGAAACCCGGCTGGTTTTGACGATGTGCGATCGGTTCCCGCTATCGCCGCGCAACGTAGAAGACCTTTTGTTCGAGCGCGGGATCGACATTTGCCATGAGACTGTGCGGATGTGGCGGAACAGGTTCGGCCCGATGTTTGCTGGCGACATCAGTCGGCAGCGAGTGAGCTCAACGCGCGGGTTCCGGGTTGGCGGTGGCACCGGCACGATGGACGTGAAGCTGAACGGAGAAATGGTCTACCTCTGGTGAGCGGTCGATCATAAGGGAATATCCTGGAAAGCTACATCACCGAGACAAGGGACAAGGATGCCGCGCTCACCCTCATGGAGAAGGCGCTGAAGCTGCACGGCAAGCCCGAGGCGATCACCACCGATGGGTTTCGCGCCTACCGTGCAGCGATAAAAGGACAGGGTAACACCAACAAGCGGGAGGTCGGTGCTAGGCCAACAACGACGAAAGCGAACGCCATCTCTTGGACCGCGAGACGTACAAGGAACGACGCTCCGCCGCCCTGGCGGAGGGGCAGATACTCGCTAGCTAGGTGTTCGCGCTCAAAGTGACTTCCATCGTGTGGAGAGCGGTCCGCGTTAGACTGACAGCACCGCCCCCGCTGTTCGTTCATGCCGCCAATTAAGCCGACGATTGCCACGGTCGGCCATGTCTACATAAAATCTCTTGTCCGCGGCGGCGCGGTCGATCCTCTGATGACCAAATGGCATGGGACGGCGATGGGAGGGCCCGGTGAGATGGCGCTTCGTTCGGCCTTCACGATGAGCTCTACCGCCCTTTCCGTGATTTCGGCAATCGGCTGGACGATCGCCGTTAGCGCAGGCTGCGCGTATCGGATGACAGGGGTGTCATCGAAGCTCACGATCGACAGATCGACTGGAACGTTGATGCCGCGCCCGCGCGCGAGGTCGAGCGTCGCCATTGCCATCTGCTCGCTGCTGGCGATAATTGCCGTCGGCGGCCGCTCGCCGTCGAGCATCGCCATCGCGCAACTTCTTCCGGACGCCCAGCCAAAATCCCCCCGGTGTAACAGCCCGGCATCCGCCAGCCCGGCCGCAGCCATTGCTGCCTGCCAGCCGGCGATCCGCCACTCGCTCAGCTCATATTCGTCGGAGCCTGCGATAAATCCTATGCGGCGATGCCCGAGCGCGACGAGATGTTCGGTTGCCAGACGTGCGGCGTGATCATCGTCCATCGTCAACAGGAACCCCGGTCCGGGCGCGAGCGAGCCGATGCGGGCTATTGCGATATGATTGTGATCGAGAAGATCGATGATAGCGCGGTTCTGTGAATGCGGTGGGGTCAACAATACGCCGTCCGGGCGCAGTGCCGCGATCGCCGCGGTCAGTTCGTTCTCGATATGATCGCTATGCGTGTCCACTAGTTCGACAATCATACGATAGCCGTGGCGCGCGCAGGTCAGCATACCACCGAGCAGCATCTGGTCCAACCAATTGCTCCCGTCGCGGCGGCGCCAGTCGGCGACCGTGCGGTCGCGGTCGTTCAACGCCATGATCAGGCGCGAGCGGGAGCCTCCCATCTGCTGCGCCGCGATCGAAGGAACATAGCCCAGCCGGTCGATTGAATCCTGCACGCGCAGCGCCATTTCGGGGCGCACGTTCGGTTCGTTGTTGATGACGCGGCTAACGGTCTGCAGCGATACGCCTGCGTCGGCCGCGACATGCCGGATCGTTACCGCCTGTCTTCGCCGCACCACCGCCGATCAGGCCTGTGCGGTGCCGCAATAATGATCGACATATGCCTGGTGCTTGGGCAGCCCGGCGACGGTGCGCGCGACCTTGGTGCGCAGCGTCGCCAGCACTTGCGCCAGTTCGCCGTCTGACATCTTGGCGGCGATCGGGTGGTGGCTCTGCGGCACGATGCCCTGGCCCATCATCACCTGCACCCAGCTGTTCTCGGCGAATAGTTCCTCGTGCCGGCGAAACACGCGGCCGGTTTCGCGGAACAGCTCGATCTTCTGAGTAAGGCTGTCCGGGATCGCCATCGATTGGCAATAGCGCCAGAAGCCGCTGTCGCGCCGGTCGGTCGCCTTGTAGTGCAAGATGAGGAAATCGCGTATCTGCGCCATGTCCTCGAACTGCTGGTCATTGAACTCCGCGACGTCTCGCTGTGATATGGGACCGGCTGGTAACATCCGGAGCAACCGCAGAACGGCGCGCTGAATGAGGTGGATGGACGTGGACTCCAGCGGTTCCATGAAGCCGCCGGCGAGCCCGATCGCGATGCAGTTACGATACCATTGCCGCCGACGGGCACCGGTCGTGAACTTGATGTGGTTTGGCTCGGTCAACACCTTGCCCTCGACGTTGCCGAGCAGCCGGTCGAGCGCCTGGTCGCGACCCAGATAGCGGCTGCACCAGACGATGCCGTTGCCGGTGCGATGCTGGAGCGGGATGCGCCACTGCCACCCGGCATCATGCGCCATCGCGCGCGTATAGGGGACGGGCGGCCCGACATTTTCGGTCTGCACCGCGATCGCGCTGTCGTTGGGCAGCCAGTGCGACCAGTCGTCGAACCCGGCATGGAGCGCGCCCTCGATCAGCAGCGCGCGAAAGCCGGTGCAATCGAGGAACAGGTCGCCTTCTACCCGCTGGCCACCGTCCAAGATCAGCGCAGCGATGTCGCCGCTCTCGCCGTCCAGTTCGACCGTGGCGATGCGCCCCTCGATGCGGCGGGCGCCGTTCTTCTCCGCAAACTGGCGGAGGAATTTGGCGTAGCGCGTCGCGTCGAGCTGATAGGCATAGCTCATCGCGTCATCGGGCAGATGCGCGAACCGGCCGTCGAGCGCCGCCTTCAGTTCCAGGCAATAATCGTCATAGGGCTCCTGGTGCCCCTTGCTCAGCCCACGCAGCCAGAAATGCTGGAACCCGGCCGACCAGTGATCCTTGCCGGTCAGCCCGAACGAATGGAAATAGCGGTCGTGGCCGTTGCGCCAGCCGTCGAACAGAATGCCGAGCTTGAACGTCGCCCGCGTTTCCCGCATGAAATCGGCCTCGGCGATACCGAGCACGCGGTTGAAGATCGCGAGCGGCGGGATCGTCGATTCACCGACGCCGACGGTGCCGATCGCATCGGATTCGATTAATATGACGTCGCCGATGGGGCCGAGCGTGTGCGCGATGGCCGCGGCGGCCATCCAGCCGGCGGTGCCCCCACCGGCGATGACGATCCGGCGCGGGGTCATTGCTGCAGCGTCCGCAAGATATGGCCACGCAGCCGTTCGGCACGGTCGGGGGTCATTGGAGCGAGGATGCCGCGGCCGCCTTCGGGGATATGCGCCGCGGCGTCGGCACCGCCGCTGAAGACATAATGGGCGAACAGGTCCTGCCAATGCGCGCGATCTGCTTCGGGCAGATCGCGGATCGACATGATCGCATGGTTCAGCGCCTCCTGCGGCGTGCCGAGCCAGCGCGGCGTCGTGCGCCACCAGTAATTCACCAGCACGTTGAAATTCGCCAGCCCCTCGACGTGATGCCACCACATCGACGGAATGTAGAGCGCGTCGCCCGCCTCCAGGTCCGCGACCTGCGCGTCCGCCAGCGCGTCGGGGAAGCGTGGGAAACGATCGAGGTCGGGTCGATGGAAGTCGACCATGCTGACCGGCCGCCCCGCGGGGGTGTTGTCGACCGGGCCCAGGTACAGGTTGCGGAATTGCTCGCGCGGGAACAGCGTGAACCGTCGCCGCCCGACCGCGACGCAGGCAAGGTTGTTGGGGGTGTCGTTATGCGCGGCCACCCGCGTACGGGTCCCGATCCAGATGCTCGCCAGCGGATCGCGGTCGCCCAGGTCGACGGTATTGGCTTCGCGCAGTCCGGTGAAGAAGCCCTTCATGTCGATCGAGGCGAGATAGACGGGCGGGGCGTCCGGCTGGTCTTCGAATTGTGCGATACGCTCGAATATCTCGGGGAGCGCCGCGCGCATGGTCTGGAAGTTCATCCCCATAGCATCGTCGTAGAATAGTCGCCCGCCGTCGGTCGCCGGCGCACCGACCGATACGGTGAAGGGCACGTTGCGGGCATGCGCCACGAGATAGTGGCGTGCGTCCCCGTTCGACCGGCGACCCGCGGCGACGAGCGGCCAGTCGGCGACCAGCCCGCGCACCACGAAGGGCCGGTCCGCGTCGCGCAGGAGCCCGTCGAGGTCGGCGGCGTCGGCGACGCTCACTTCCGGGATCGCCGTCAGGCCGGCGAAGATGCCGGGATCGGCCTCAGCCACGGGCCACCTTGACGTTCTTGCGGGCGATCAGTTCGGACACGTTCGATAGCGATGCGAGCGCCATGAAAATTGGCATCAGATGTCCCGCGGCGTGGAGTTCGCCGAGCGCCGAGGGATCGAGCGCCTGCAGTCGTTCCTCGTTGATCGCATGATAGCCGACCAACCGGTTGATCGAACCATTGTCCAGCGTGATTTCCATCGTCAGCGGCTCGAGAAGATCATGGTGGGAACACGCCGCGAAGAACGCCTCGAGATCCCGCCAACCGGCGTCCAGTTCGCCGAGCTGTTCGACGACCGCCTCGAAATACGGTGTCGGTCGACCCAGTTCGTCGAACACAGCGATACCATCGGCCGCGCGGGCGATGCGGGGGCTGTCGAGATCGACATGGATCTGGTTATCCCCGCCTTCGTCGGCCGGACGGCCGATGAGGAAGGGCTGGATGCGCATCGCGAGCGGGCGATAGCGCGCGTCCCAGACACGACCGTCGAGGAACAGATTCTCTCCGGGTTCGAACCCGAACATCGCGAGGGCGTGATAGCGGTCTCGTTCGGGGGTTAGGCGGAACAGGATGGGATATTCATTCTGCATGCGGCGGAATTCGCCGGGGACGGTGAAACTCGACATCACGGCGTCGCCCCGGTCCGCTCCCGGCGTCGGATCGACGCGCAGATCGCGGTGCACATCGGCGTCGAGCATCACGTGGTTCGCCATCAGTATGTCTTCTCGAGAGTGACCGGCCGATGGTCCGCCGCAAGCGCATCGAGATACGCGCGGATGGGGGGCAGCGATGCGGCCAGCGACCGCGCTCTCTGCACGACGGGTTCCAGCGACGGTGTCGCCGCGGGGACGAGCGGCGTTGCGGCCGTCGTGGCGCCGCCCATGCCGTAGAAGACATATTGGTAGCTCGCGGCCGGGAAGACTTCGTCGATCATCGGAAGATCGGCCCGGGTCGGCGGCCTGTTCGCCCAGAGCCTGACGAGATCGGCAAGCCGGGTCGGGACGGATCGGGGATCCCGGTGCGCCCGCCAATAGCGTTCGGGCCGTCGGCTCAGCACGTAATGCAGCTTCAGGAACTCCACGATCCGGTCCCAGCGGTAGCGAAACAGGTCGTTGAAGCGCGTTGCGAGCAGCGACATCGTCGCGCGCGTCGGCCAATCGGCGAGCAGCGCGTCGAGCGACAGTTCGATCGTCACGATGGCCGAGGCCTCGAGCGGTTCGAGGAACCCCGCCGAAAGTCCGATCGCCAGACAATTGCCGACCCAGAAGCGTTCCCGGTGCCCCGATCGGAACGCCAGTCGCCGCGGCGTGGGCATGGGGGTGTCGCCCAGATACGCGGCGAGCGTCGCCGCGGCGGCGTCGTCGGTCATGTGCGCCGACGAATAGACGCAGCCGATGCCTCGCCGGGGCGGCAAACCGATATCCCAGATCCATCCCGCCGCATGCGCCGTCGCATCGGTTTGGGCGGCGATACGATCGGTGGGGGCGACCGGCACCTGCACGGCGAGCGCGCGATCGTTGAACAGCACGTCGCCTCGATCGACGAACGGTATCTCGCCGATGAGTAGCGCAGCATGCCCCGAACAGTCGAGAAAAAGGTCGCCAGTCACGTCGCCATGCGAACGCGTGCGGACATGCGCGATGTCGCCGTCCTCGTGCCGTATCACGTCGATGACGTGATCGCGGATATGGCGCACGCCGAGCCGTGCGGTCGCGTGGTGCGCGAGCAGCGCCGCCAGCTTGCCCGCGTCGAGATGATAGCCGTAGTTCAGCGCACCGGCATAGTCGGGCATCGTGCGCTGACGCGGGGCGAGGCCGAGGCGCGCGACGCGCGGTTGCGCGCTGACGGCGTCGGCGAACGCGCCCCCGCGCGCCTGCCATACCGCGAGCAACGCGGCCGGATCACCCTCCAGCGGTGGCGTGAAGGGGTGCAGATAGACGTCGTCCTCGCCGCCTGTCCCCCAACCGACGAAGCGCGAGCCATGCTTGAACGAGGCATCGCAAGCAGTCAGGAATTCGGCCTCGCCGATGCCGATGCGCTCCAGCGTGGCACGCATCGTCGGCCACGTGCCTTCGCCGACGCCGATCGTCGCCACATCGGGAGACTCGATCAGCGTCACCGTGATCGGATGTCCGGTGTCGGGACGCGCGGCGGCGGCGATCCGGCATGCGGTGAGCCAGCCCGCGGTGCCTCCGCCGACGATCACGATCCGGGAGATCACCTCGGATTTGGCGGTATCCATCTGAACTGTCCTATCACAACGTCCCCGGCGGACAATGGTCGCGCCAACGCTGCGGTCCGTTGCCGGTGATCGCCGCCCCCGTCGCCGAGGGCGGCGATCACCGTGCTAGAAGGCGAAGCGCACGCCTGCCGCATAGCGCGCGTCCTGCTTCTGCACCTGCACCGTGTTCAGATCCGAACGCTGGTGGACGGTGCGGTTCTCGCCGTTGACGTTGATGCCCTCGAAGATGACCGCAATGTTGCGCGTTACCGCGTAGCTCGCGCTGACGTCGATCTGGCCATAGGCATCGGTATAGGTCGGGTTCACGCCCGATGCCGACAGGAAGGCGTCGCGCCAGTTGTACGCGACACGTGCCTGAAAGCCATGCTTGTCGTAGAACAGGACCGCGTTCGCGCTGTTCGACAACCCGACGACCGCGAACTGGGCCGGCGACACGCTGGCGGGCAACGCGTTGTCGTAATCGTGGTTGCTGTTGACGATCGTGTAGTTGAGGATCGTGCCGAAGCCGGTGTGCCAGAAATTATGCTGGATCGCGAATTCGAAGCCGTCGATGGCCGCGGTCTGGTCGCTGTTGTACGGCGTCGTGATGACGAAATTGGCTGCCGGATCGCCGGCCCCGGCGAGCAGCTGACCCTGCGCGCCGACGTAGGTCGGGTAGTTCGTCTGGTAATATTGCTGGATCTGCTGGAAGGTCGCGTTGGCCCCCAGCGCGTTGAGCGCCGATTGATACCGCGGCCCATTCTGAGTCACGCCGTTGAACGTGGTCGTGGGGGACAGGACTCCCGGAATGGTCGTGTTGATCTGCGTCGAGCTGATGTAATTCGATACGTTCTTGTGGAAGTAGCCGATCGATAGGTAGCTCTCGTTCCCGTAATACCATTCCGCGGACAGATCGATGTTCCGCGATTTGAACGGAATGAGATTGGGATTGCCGACCGAGCCGGTGCCGCCGCCGACGCGGAACAGCGTGTCGAGGCGCTGGCCGCCCTGCAGGCTGCCATAATCCGCGCGCGTGATCGTATGACTGTACGACGCACGTAACTTCACGCCGTGTAGCGGTTCGATGTCCAAATCGACCGACGGCAGCCAGTTCTGATAGGTGCCCTTGAACGACGTGAAGCCTTGGCCGTTGAACAGGACGTTGAATTCGTTCTGCGAATTCTGTTGCCCACCGACGGCGGTCGGCACCAGCGCCGTCGCCGACACGTTGGTCCGTTCATAGCGCAGCCCTGCGATGAAATGCCCCGTCCGCTCGAACAGGTCGAACTTGCCGTTGAACTGGAAATAGGGCGCCAGCGTCTGTTCACGGATCCGCGAATCGGTCGTGTAGGGCAGGAGACATTGCAGGTTGCCGCCACAGGTCTTGTAGACCGCGTCGGTATATCCCAGCGCCGTCGGCAGGTCGAACGTGTAGAACGACTTGACGATGTTGGGATCATTGGCGCCGCTGAGGCCGGCGAACTTGTCGGGAATGCTGACGAGATGGAAGATGCTGTCGGGCAACACCGCGGCCGCCGCCGCCTGCTGCGCGGTACTGCCGCCGCCGGCGCCGCCCCAGGTGTCGTTCTGAAGCACGCTATAGGCCGACCGCACCTTGTTCTCGGTATACTCGAATCCCCAGTCGAGGCTGTCCATGAAGCCATGGCCATTGTCGTAATGGCCGCTCAGTTTGCCCTGGTTGATCTCGTCGCGGAAATAGGAATTGCGGAAGGCATTCCCGGTCGGGACGATATTGGCCGGATTGAGCGGATCGATTCCCGGATACATGTTGAACGATATGACCGGCAGCTGGTTTTGGAAATTGATCGTCTGGCTCTGGATGCCGAACACCGCCGTGCCGAACGAGTTGCTGTTGCCGTACGGGCTGTCGGGCTTCGACTCCGCGGTCGAATGATGCGCGTCCAGGGTCATGGTCACGCCACCCGGCGCCTTCCACGTCAGGTTGCCGCCGATCGACTTGTTCTCGGTACGATAGGCCGTCTGCGAGGCCGAATAAGCGAGGTCCTTGCCTTCCGACTGCTGGAAGCGCTCGGTGTAGAATAGCGGCCCGGCGATGGGCCCGTCGGTCCAGGCGCTCGACGTGTCGTTATGGTTGTACCAGATGCCGACGCTGTCGTCGCGGATGTCCACCGTTTCGCGCGCATAGGTAGAATCAAGCGTCGCGATCAGGTTGTCTGTCGGC